>NZ_JAUBQS010000142.1:0-3470 GCF_036701355.1 Microcoleus sp. Pol12B3 | reverse complement strand
AAGAAGGGTTTTTTCAGAGAATAACTCAGGCACAAATATGATTTTATGTCAACTTAATTTAGATGCGTTTACCCTGCTTCCAGTCCCCGGAAAGGGTAAACTGAATTAAGGCTAACGCACAAAAAAACTCAACGTGCTAGAACTAACTGAAACCCTCAAAGCTTGTCTGTGGCAAACAGCGAAAACGCTCAAAGGTACACAGCGACGAAGATTTATGGCCCAGATAGTCCAAGAATTAGGGAATTGAGGTCAACGCCAAGCTCAAACAGAACTGGGGTGGTGTCGAGATACCATCAGAAAAGGACAACGAGAGCTAGAAACAGGGCTAAGTTGTATTGATGCCTTCAAGGCCAGAGGCCGAAAACCAGTGGAAAGCAAGTTGCCTCAGCTAAGTGAAGACATCAAAGCCATCGTGGATAGTCTTGCGTCAGACCGACCCCAGCTTCAAAAGCACTCGTTTGTATACACGAGTCAGTGGCGCCAAAGTCAGGCAACAACCATTGGTGACAAGTTAAAACTTAATTGCATTTGTCAATCAGTAATATTACTCAAAAAAACTGCTTTTTGAGGAGTGGAAAATTCACGATTTGAGAGGGAGTAGGTATAAATATCACCCTCGGCAGGATTCCTCGATCGCCCAAATCTCAGTTTTATGCCCAAAATCCGAGTAAATGTTGAGCATAATTGCTGATTGACAAATGCTTTCTTAGCTTAACTTGTTACCAATGGGCAACAACTGGTAGAGCAAAAGCACTACCAGGAAGCTGAACTACCCAGCAACGAAACTATCCGTCAGCGGTTGAATCAGTTGGGATATCGCCCGGCCAAGGTAGCGAAGACTCAGCCTCAAAAAAAATTCCCGAAACCGATGCCATCTTTGAGCAGTTGAGTCAAGTTAATCAGCAAGCTGATAACGACCCGACAACTCTCCGACTCTCACTTGATGCCAAAGCCACGGTGAAAATTGGTCCCTTCTCCAGAGGAGGTAAGAACCGGGTGCCAACTTTTGCCTGTGATCACGACTTCACCCCAAAAGCCAAGTTGACTCCCTATGGAATTTTTTTGCCTCAGTTAGATGAGTTGTTTTTATATTTCACCACCTCAAAGGTGACTAGCGACTTCATCGTTGATATTTTGGAATCGTGGTGGGAGAGTAACCGTTACCGTTTTACTCATATCCGCACATTACTACTCAATCAAGACAACGGACCAGAGAACCATTCCCGACGAACTCAATTGATGAAACGTCTTGTGGAGTTTTTCAGTAAGCACCAGTTGAATCTGCGTTTAGCCTACTACCCGCCCTACCACAGTAAATACAATCCTGTTGAGCGCACTTGGGGAGTGTTGGAAAACCACTGGAACGGTAATATCCTTGATGATATTACCACCGTGCTGCATTTGGCTGAAACGATGACTTGGAAGGGTAAACATCCGATAGTCAAACTCGTGACCTTGACTTATCAAACTGGGGTTAAGCTCACAACTCTGGAAATGGCTGAAGTTGAAACTCAGATTCAGCGTCTTTCCCAACCTGTTGGGGATAGCCTCCCCAATCTCGGTAAGTGGTTTATCGATATTGTTTACAGTACCGCTTGATTTTGGACGAGTTTTTTATTTGGTAGTCCCTAAATCAACTTTATTCAACCTAAAATGCGATCGTGCGTTAGATCCCAGCAGCCGTTAAAATGTTGCTGGGCTCTGGCTATTTTGTTTTTTGATTGCTCGTTGCTACTATCATCTCCGGGCGAGCGCTTGACCCAAAATGCTTACTTGTTATCAGTCAAGGGCAACGAAGTAAGCGCGTTGCCGAAAGGGCTGGATTTCAGGGGGCGACAAGCGCCCCCGAAGCCTTACAGGCAAAACTTTTCGCGCGATCGAGCCGCCTCAAAAATTTCTGCTTATTGACATAATAATCTCTTGAGGGAAAAGAATACCCAGTTGTGATAAAAAAGTAGGGTCCTGTTAATACCAGAAGACCCAAACCAATAATATGTTGCCCTTATTCTATCACTCGATACTTGAAAAATATCTGACACCAGCACAATTACTTACTCTTCAAATGCTAGTCTGGTTGTTACAGTATCAAAAATAAGTTAGAATAGAACGATTAGCTGCCACCCTACAATTACCCATATTACAAAGTAGTCGTCGCCGTCACATACAACGATTTTTACAGATTAAAGAACTCAGCATATTGGTGTTGTGGTTCCCGCTCGTCAAAGAAGCGATCTCCCGCCAGCTCAAAGCTGGGAGTCAATTAATCATTGCATTAGATAGAACCCAATGGAAAGAGTATAATGTTTTAATGGTAAGTGCGATCGTTCAAAAAAGAACATTTCCCATATTCTCGACACTATTAGATAAACAAGGAGCTTCAAATCTTGCCGAACAGCAACAAGTATTGCCTCCGGTAATTACGCTCTTAAAAAAATATAAATTAATCATTATTGGTGATCGAGAATTTCATAGCATAGAGCTGGCACAATGGTTACACCGCCAGCGTGTGAGTTTTGTCCTCCGTCAAAAAAGCAATACTACTTTCCGATAAAAAAACAACCGACTCTCCTGAACTTATGGTTATAAGTTTATCTAATCAGACCAGCAAGCTAATACGCGATTCCTAAAATTATTAAAATTAGAAAAACCATACCCTTGCCGCATTATCAACTTAATTCGATTGTTGATTCCTTCCATGACTCCACTTGTGGTGCGATGAAGAAAGTAGTTGCAAATACCCTCAAAATGATTCTCAATTGTTGATGCAGATTCTCTAAAAAATACTTGTGCATGATTTAGCCATTTTTTGATTGTGTTTTGCCCTTTTTTGACCGTCAAATTAGTCTCATATATTTCTCTAAATTTTTCTTTCATCTCATACGCAATTCGCAAACATTCGGATTTACCTAGTGTCAATTCTAATTTATCAATCTGCTCTTGATTCAAATTTACTCGATTAGTTAATAAGAAATATTTACTTTGTCTATCTGTTATTCCGGCTGCTCTACGTAACTTATTTAAGTCTTTATTAACTACTTTCATTACATGAAAACGATCGATAATAACTTTGGCGTTTGGGAATACTTTTTTGATAACTTTAGGGAATCCTCCCCACATATCAACACTCACTTCTTCAACTTGTTCACGAACCTCAATTGGTTGTTCCATAAGGACTTCAATGATTTCTTCACAGCAAGCGATGAGAATCAATCATCTCAATTAAATTACCTTCGCCCAGGTCACTCACAACAGTCACAAAACTTCCTTGACCTTTTCGCATACTTATCTCATCGAGACAAATTCGTTTAACCCGTTGCCAATTAGGTTTTTTTTATGGTGTTTGCCTGCTCAAATATTCCTTTTATTTCGTCATAACTCAGTCCTTCTTCTCTGCCAATTTGCTCCATGCTCGATTGTTTTACACGCTCATAAATATTTTGTTCGTATCGTTGAGTGTGCCGTCTTTTAAC
>NZ_JAUBQS010000044.1:0-56354 GCF_036701355.1 Microcoleus sp. Pol12B3 | reverse complement strand
CACCGACTCCCACAACTCCAACTCCCACACCGACTCCCACAACTCCAACTCCCACACCGACTCCCACAACTCCAACTCCCACACCGACTCCCACAACTCCAACTCCCACACCGACTCCCACAACTCCAACTCCCACACCGACTCCCACAACTCCAACTCCCACACCGACTCCCACAACTCCAACTAACAACCAACCGCCATTAGCCAACAATGCCAACTCCCGCCTCGGCCCCAACAGCAGCCAGTTAGTCACAGGATTGGGAGGCAGCGACCCCGACGGGTCGATCGCCTCTTACACCATCAACACCCTGCCTCCAGCAGACCAAGCCGTGCTGTTTTTAGGAGATCCAGCCAACGGTGGTGTACCAGTGACAGCAGGTCAAGTCCTGACTCCAGCACAGTTGCAGCAACTATTTTTCCAAGCCACAGGCAACTTTACAGGAGCCAATTTCACCTACAGCGCTACCGACAACAGCGGCGCCACCAGTCCCGCTACCGCTACTGTGGCCGCCATACTTCCAACAGATAACCAACCGCCCTTAGCCAACAATGCCAACTCCAGCCTCGGGCCCAACAGCAGCCAGTTAGTCACCGGATTGGGAGGCAGCGACCCCGACGGGTCGATCGCCTCTTACACGATCAACACCCTGCCCTCACCAGACCAAGCAGTCCTGTTTTTAGGAGATCCAGCCAACGGCGGCGTACCAGTCACAGCAGGTCAAGTCCTGACGCCTCAACAGTTACAGCAACTATTTTTCCAAACGACGGGCAACTTTACAGGAGCCAATTTCACCTACAGCGCTACCGACAACAGCGGCGCATCCAGTCCCGCTGTCGCTACTGTGGCGGCTATCTTGCGGCCTGTTTCGCCAACTCCCACACCAACACCAAGTCCAACTAACAACCAACCGCCATTAGCCAACAATGCCAACTCCCGCCTCGGCCCCAACAGCAGCCAGTTAGTCACAGGATTGGGCGGCAGCGACCCCGACGGGTCGATCGCCTCTTACACCATCAACACCCTGCCTCCAGCAGACCAAGCCGTGCTGTTTTTAGGAGATCCAGCCAACGGTGGTGTACCGGTGACAGCAGGTCAAGTCCTGACTCCAGAACAGTTGCAGCAACTATTTTTCCAAGCCACAGGCAACTTTACAGGAGCCAATTTCACCTACAGCGCTACCGACAACAGCGGCGCCACCAGTCCCGCTACCGCTACTGTGGCCGCCATACTTCCAACAGATAACCAACCGCCCTTAGCCAACAATGCCAACTCCAGCCTCGGGCCCAACAGCAGCCAGTTAGTCACCGGATTGGGAGGCAGCGACCCCGACGGGTCGATCGTCTCTTACACCATCAACACCCTGCCGTCACCAGACCAAGCCGTCCTTTTTTTAGGAGATCCAGCCAACGGCGGTGTGGCGGTGACACCAGGTCAAGTCCTGACTCCAGCACAGTTGCAGCAACTATTTTTCCAAACAACTGGCAACTTTACAGGAGCCAATTTCACCTACAGCGCCACAGACAACAGTGGCGCCTCCAGTCCTGCTGTCGCTACTGTGGCGGCTATCTTGCGGCCGGGGGCCCCAACTCCCACACCAACTCCCACACCAACTGACAACCAACCACCATTGGCCAACAATGCCAACTCCAGCCTCGGACCCAACAGCAGCCAGTTAGTCACCGGATTGGGCGGCAGCGACCCCGACGGGTCGATCGTCTCTTACACCATCAACACCCTGCCCCCAGCAGACCAAGCCGTCCTGTTTTTAGGAGATCCAGCCAACGGCGGCGTACCGGTGACACCAGGCCAAGTCCTGACGCCAGAACAGTTACAGCAACTATTTTTCTTCACAACGGGCAACTTTACAGGAACCAATTTCACTTATAGCGCCAGAGACAACAGCGGTGCTATCAGTCCACCCGCTACCGCTAGTGTGAATGGACTGATAGTGCCAACTCCCACACCAACTCCCACACCAACTCCCACACCAACTCCCACACCAACTCCCACACCAACTCCCACACCAACTGACAACCAACCACCAGTTGCCAACAATGCCAACTCCAGACTCGGGCCCAACAGCAGCCAGTTAGTCACCGGATTGGGCGGCAGCGACCTCGACGGGTCGATCGTCTCTTACACCATCAACACCCTGCCCTCACCAGACCAAGCCGTCCTGTTTTTAGGAGACCCAGCCAACGGCGGTGTACCGGTGACAGCAGGTCAAGTTCTGACGCCAGAACAGTTGCAGCAACTATTTTTCTTCACAACTGGCAATTTTACAGGAGCCAATTTCACCTACAGCGCCACAGACAACAGCGGCGCATCCAGTCCTGCGGCCGCTACGGTGGCGGCCATACTTCCAACTGACAACCAACCACCAGTTGCCAACAATGCCAACTCCAACCTCGGGCCCAACACCAGCCAGTTAGTCACCGGATTGGGAGGCAGCGACCCCGACGGGTCGATCGTCTCTTACACCATCAACACCCTGCCCTCACCAGACCAAGCCGTCCTGTTTTTAGGAGACCCAGCCAACGGCGGTGTACCAGTCACAGCAGGTCAAGTTCTGATGCCTCAACAGTTACAGGAACTATTTTTCCAAACAACTGGCAACTTTACAGGAGCCAATTTCACCTACAGCGCCACAGACAACAGTGGCGCCTCCAGTCCCGCTGTCGCTACTGTTGTCGCTATCTTGCGGCCGGTGGCGCCAAGGCCGACACCAACTCCGGCATCGCCGATCATCTCAAATCCGATCGGGGAACCAGATACCGACTGTTTGTGTCAGCCCATTGTTGAAAAACCGGCAATTACCTTTGCGCCCCCGCAGCAACCACCCGCAGTTGGATTTGTCCGGCCTATTTCACAATTTTCACAGGGAAAAACCACCAAAGGAACCGACGGCGATGACTTCATCGTAGACACCAAAGGCAACCAAAAAATTGTCGGTTTTGAAGGCAACGACCTGCTTTTAGGTGAAGATGGCGCGGACGAAATTTACGGCAACGAAGACAATGACAGGATTTTTGGTGGCATTGACACCGATATTGTTTACGGAGACGAGGGCAACGATATCGTATTCGCAGGCAAACAGAATGACTGGATTGCCGGGGACTTAGGCTCTGACAACCTATTTGGAGATCGAGGTGCGGATACGATTCTCGGAGACACCGGGCAGAACAACTCCCAGAGTCCTGACGATGCTCGCGATTTGATTTTTGGAGGCGAGGGTGCAGACATCATTAACGGCAACGAGGGCGACGATACCATCCATACCGGCAAAGGTGACGATATTGCCCTTGGAGGTAAAGAAAATGACCTGATTTGGGGCGAACTCGGCTCCGATACGTTGTTTGGGGGCATCGGCTCCGACAGCTTGTTTGGGGGCATCCGCGACCAAAGGGCCAACGACTCCCAGGGACGCGACTTGCTGTACGGAGGCTTCGGTAACGACTTCCTCAACGGTCAACAAGCCAACGATACGCTGGTTGCAGGCAAAGATAACGATCGCGCTTACGGAGGTAAAGGCAATGACATCATCTACGGTCAATTAGGCTCCGATACCCTCTACGGCGGCGAAGGAGCCGATACTCTGCTCGGCGACAGTGGCAGTTCCCAGTCAATCGGGGATATCGGGGAACAAGACTTCCTGTTTGGTGGCAGCGGCAACGACATCATCGGCAGCGGCCACGGTAATGATACCGTGCAAGCAGGTAAAGGCAATGATTGTGTTTGGGGTGGCAAAGATAATGACCTGATTTGGGGCGAACTCGGCTCTGATACCCTTGTCGGCGACAGCGGCGACGACACCATGTACGGCGGTGCTCGCAGTCGAGCTAAAGATGTTGGCGGCCAAGACTTGCTCTTTGGCGGCATCGGTGCTGATGTGCTGTTCGGCGATGAAGCTGAAGATACCATCAGTGGCGGTCAAGACAACGACTTGATTTACGGCGGCAAAGCTAACGACCTCATACAGGGAGATCGGGGCGACGACTTGATTTACGGCGGTGACGGCAGCGATGAACTCTGCGGTGGCGAGGGCAACGATACCATCTATGGCGATCGTGCTGATAACCGGGGTGTCTCGGTGGGGGCAAACGACCAGCAAGACTGCATCAACGGCGGTGAGGGCGATGACTTGCTTTACGGCAACGAAGGCCAAGATACTATCAACGGAGATGCTGGCAGCGATACCCTAATTGGGGGTAAAGATAACGACCTGCTCAATGGGGGCGCTGGAGATGACTGGCTGTTTGGCGACTTGGGCGACGATACTTTAATTGGAGGTGTTGGGAGCGATCAATTTTTGTTGAATGGTGAGGGCGGCACTGATACTGTGATTAACTTCGAGGTAGGCGTCGATAAGTTTGTTTTGACCGACGGGCTGAGTTTCCAGCAGTTGCAATTTAGCGCCACTCCGAACGGTACGTTGCTGCAAGTAGCAGGCACCGATCGGGTTTTAGCGAATCTGGTTGGGGTTCAGGGGGCGATCGGCTCCTCGGATTTCCTACCAAATCTCTCTGAGCTCTAGAATTGGTGGCGAAAGTCTCCTGTTTTGACAAACAAAACGCCACAGCAGATCAGAACTTCTGTGGCGTTCCTCACAATACTCAATCTGGCTTAGAAACTGTGTAGCACTCTGCCCTTGACATCGCTATTACAGTTGCCTTTTTTCCCTCTCTAAAATGCTAAAAAATTAAGGTGTATTCAAGCCGGATTTGGTATAACATCAAATTTGTTAGCCTCGGAATTATTTATAAGTCTATTATCTTTAGCGGCTTCAATCCCTTGTCATGTGCGGTTCGATAAATTATCTTTTTTCAACCGCATATGAGGGCAGATAAACACAGATTAACGCAGATAAATTTCTGTTGCACTCTCTATGATTATTGACGAGCTTTTACGGCCGACAAGGCTACCGGAGTCGATCTAACTTTGTATGGGGTTTTTCAGGTGTTCCCAGGTACACAAGGGTTAGTAGCTCAAGTGTTTACTACCAAATAATTTTAGTGTGTTGTGCGATCGCGCTTAAGAGCGAACTAAAATTCATAACTAATTCCTCATACCCATTCCATTGATTCACAATTCGGAAGTCAAAGATACACGGATAGCTAGTTTTTCCTTTTTCCTGCTTCGTCCCAATTCCCCACGATCAATTCCAATACTTACTTTAAGATAGCGAAATCTGCTTGCGTAAAAACAGGCGGCGCGGCTGGCCCAACAGCCAACCAGTCCAATTCCAATCCACCTGTTGCAAGCGATAGCCTGCCTGATAGTACAACTGTCGCGCCGCGTGATTATTTTCCAGAACGTGGAGGTAAATCTCAGAAAATCCCCATTCTCTGGCTGTCTCCTCGCAGTTGCTGAGCAATTGTTGAGCAACCCCCTGCCGCCGATAGTCGGGGTGAACGGCTAAATTCGACAAATAAGGATAGTCAGAATTAGGGATTTGCCAAGGAAAGCGAGAACGCAAAGCCATTTCTACTGTTCCTGCCATGCGCTGAGCTCGGTGCGATCGATAATTCTGCGTTCCCTCGTCGCGCGAGACTAGCTCAGCAACCAGACAAATGTAATGTTCGGCCTTAGAACGCAGTCGATTTTTTAAATCTTCGTAAATGCCCAAACGTAACACTGGATACACCCATTCTACAAACCCCTCGCGGGAGTGAAAGCTCATGGCTAAAATATCAGCTAGCTGCGTTAAGTCGTTGGGCGCAGCCACCCGGATCGAAAAACCAGAAAGTCCGGGAGTTTGTTGTTGGTGAGATGGTGAGGAAAAAAATGAAGGATTCACAATGCCAGGCCACTATATTAATTATTTTACGCTAGTTTCTAAGCTACCCTCTTAGAAAATTTACTGATGTTATACTGAATCTTATAACGTAACTTATAGGCATAGTTTATTATCCAGATTAAATTACATTTTTTTGTGTTTGACTTTAAGTAGTATTTGAGGTAAATGGAAAATTTTGAGCCTTTAATACTCTAGTTCTGAAAGAATCAAACTCATCCGATAATACTAGATTTGTGGATCAGCTATTTGGGCTTTAACTTGAAGCTTAATCCCTCGCTTTGGACCGGCAGCACAAGAGTTTCAGTAAACAGTAGCTTACAAATTAAATTCGCGACAGCTTAGGGGGCAAGGTATTAAAAACAATCACAAAGGTTTTAAGGTCAGGTTCTCGGAATCCTACCGCTCTCTGCTTACGGAAATACCCGATCGAATATAATTTATCCGTCAAGCGGTAGTTGAAAAACTCAACGACTTATCAGACTAACACCGGGCGCGCTGGCGTGTCGGATGTTCCCCGCCGCCCCCGGGCCTGGCACCCCAGCTTTCAGCAGTTCTGGGCAATCCATCGCCCGTCCTCGATCGAACCGGCTTTACCTGTTGAGCTAGGGGGTACTTTTCCAACCTCCTAATTTAAATTTGGATGCCTGAAAACAGTCTGCAGGGGTTTTCCCCGTCGGTTCGATACTCTGCTGCGCGCGAGCGAGACCTTCAAAACCTCGATCGAGCTGATTGACCCCGCCCAAAAACCGATGATATACGCCACCGACACTGGTCGTGGAGAGATCAAAATTTTAGACCCTAGTTCAAGCTCCGCGATTCATCTGTGGAGTAAATCTAAAATCTAAAATCTAAAATCGACTGATAGGTTTCCACAGAGTACATCCCTAGCTAAGATTAACAGATGGATGCTCGCTCTTGCGGTGTTTCGCCACAGTAATTGGCTTGGGCGTTGGTCTGCAGGAGGCAGAAAAAATTCCGAGATCGGGGAAAAAAGTGCAAGTCTAACTAAAATGGTACAGCAATTGCGTCACTCCCACAGACACCTCTGTGGTCTGTGGGCCACCCCGAAATATCAGTCAGGGGATCGACGCCGGATTGTGGTCGGTATCATTGGCTGACTGTTAAAGTTGCTGTTACTTGTGGGAAAAAACACAGGCGAAGATGTTGGTTGTCTATTGTATCTTGCTGCGGGCAGCTTTCACATACCAAATAAAATAGTCCCAGGAGCCAGGCTCAAACATAAATTTGGCAAATCAACTCACAATCAGGACGGTTATTCCTATGTATTCTGAGATATCCAGACGGCAGTTAAAATGCCCAGATTTGTGTTTGCTCTCCTGCTGCATAAAGATAACGGGCGAAAGAAAATTATCGGGAGACGAGTTTATGTGAATATCATTAAATAATAAAATTGGGGTGCACGACAGATAACTGTGGCTCAGAAGAATTCCGAATTGAAAACCCAGACATCAAAAATCAAGGTTGATGCTTGCCTCGCATACTCACAACAACTTCATGTCCACGAATTATTGTGATACCATTTTCCAAAAATAATGGCACTCTAGGCAAAATACCAACCCTTATGTCATCAGTCAATCGCAATCGAAAATCGAAAATCGAAAATCGAAAATGGTATGACTTCAGCAATTTAAATCGGCGAATTCTTCCTTTAATCAGACTTATTAAATCGAACAGCCCTGGGGCACAGGAGAACGGTGCATGAATTCCCAAGAAAATCCTAAGCTAAAAATTCTGATCGTCGATGACGAACCGGATAACCTCGACTTGCTTTACCGCACCTTCCATCGAGACTACAAAGTGCTCAGAGCCGAATCTGGTCCCGCTGCTCTCGAAATTTTGGCAAAAGAGGGAGAAGTTGCGGTGATCATCTCCGACCAGCGAATGCCAAAAATGAGCGGTACCGAGTTTCTCAGCCTGACGGCGGCTCAGTACCCCGACGTGATCCGAATTATTTTAACTGGCTATACGGATGTTGAAGATTTAGTTGAAGCTATTAACGCTGGCAAAGTATTCAAATACGTTACCAAGCCTTGGGATGCTCAAGAGCTGATAAATCTTGTCAGTCAAGCTGTTGAGACTCACAATCTTCTGAAAACGCGCACCAATGAACTGCGCCGTGCTTTGAGCCAAGAATCGCTGCTTTATGCCGTTACCAATACTATCCGATCGGCTCCCAATTACCAGCAAATGCTGCAAAGAATTGTGGAAACTGTCGGGCAGATGTTTGAGGTGAGTTGCTGTCTGCTGCGGCCGTTCCAAGACGGCCGGGTGGCCGATGAGTGGTTCGTTTACCAGAAAGCCGAAACTAAAGGTTTGGGGGGCGATGAGGAAGTCACGCCCGGAGATGCTTGTGCAGCAGAACTCTCCCCAGATTTGCTGCCGGATTTGGTTTGGGAAACTCTGGATGTGGAGGTGATTCAAGATGCCCAAACTGACGAGCGAGTTTTAAACTGGGATAATCAGCAACGACAGCAGGCTTACGAAGCTGCGAATATTCGATCGAGCTTGATCGTACCGCTGTTTTACAAAATGGAACTGATGGCAGTCTTGGCGCTGCACCAGTTCGAGCAACCGCGCCACTGGCAAGACCACGAGGTACAGTTGGTAATTACGGTGGCAGACCAAGCGGCTTTGGCGCTTTCTCAAGCCCGGGCTTACGAACAGGTGCGGGCGCTGGCCAAGCGCGAGGCATTAGTCAATACTATTACTACGGCAATTCGATCGAGTCTCGATCCCCAAAATATTTTTGCAGCCATTACTCAACAACTCGGCCAAGCTTTGCAAGTTGACGGCTGCGCCCTATCTCTGTGGACAGAAGATGATGAATACGTCCAATGCGTGGGGCTATACGACACACATAGGGATACCGTTGCTGTAGAACCGGGTTTTATTGACAATCCAGAGGTAGTTGCGAACCCTCTGGGCTACGACACGGCTTCGGGTGATGCTGCTGAGAACACTCGCGCCTGGGTTTTTGCCCATCCTTCTTTGCCACAGTCTTTGGTGCCGATTCGGGGCAATCCGGTGTTATTGCAAGTTATGGTATCAAAAGAACCGGTGGCGATCGAAGATCTCCACGAACACCCCGAGTTAAATGTTACAGAACTGCAAGTTCGATCGCCAGCCCGCGCCCTGTTAGTCGTTCCCTTACTCTCAGAAGGCAAAATCATCGGCAGCATTTCCCTGCGCCAAAATCACAGCATCCGCCGCTGGAACATCTCAGACATTGACCTGGCTCAAATAGTCGCAACTCAAGCGGCTCTGGCCGTGCAGCAGTCGCGCCTCTACCAGACTACCAGACAGCAGGCAGAACGGCTTCTGGAAGCCGATCGGCTCAAAACCGAATTTTTCCAAAATATCTCCCACGAGTTCCGCACCCCTTTAACTCTAACTATCGGCCCTCTAGAATCAGCTTGCAGGCGCCAAGAAGACTTGCCCTACGAACAAGCCGTAATCGCTTTGCGCAATTCCCGCCGCCTCCTGCGCTTGGTAAATCAACTGCTGGACTTGCAGCGGCTCGATGCCGGACGGATGCAGCCGAGTTTCCGCCCCTGCGATTTAGTCGGTTTCTGTTACTCTACCGCAGAGTCATTCCGCGCCTACTGCGAGAAAAAAGGACTGCACTTAATTACCCAACTGCAAGAATGTCCTTTACTTTATTTGGACTTGGAAAGATTTGACAAAGTTATTTACAACCTGCTGTCAAATGCTGTCAAATTCACCCCAGAAGGCGGAACTATCACTCTCAAAGTTGAATCTGCCGGCGCTCACTGCTTGTTGCAAGTAAAAGACACGGGTATCGGCATTCGCACCGAACAAATTCCTTATTTATTCGAGCGGTTTCATCAAGCCGAAGGTTCAGCTAGCCGTTCCTACGAAGGCAGCGGCTTAGGTTTGGCACTTGTAAAAGAATTAGTCGAACTCCACGGCGGTCAAATCTCAGTTGAGTCAGTTTACGGTGAAGGTACTACTTTTACCGTTTGGCTGCACTTCGGTTCGACTCACTTGCCCCCGGAACAGGTACTAGAAATACCTGCGGAGTTTCACTCATCCAAAGCTGCGGTGGAACTGGCAGATGTTGAGGCGGATTTATCGGAAAATGAGGTTGAAAATTATAACTTTGAGGCGATCCAATCGCTCAGATCGGAAACAGCAGTGGGAACGGTTTTGGTGGTTGACGACAATCCGGATTTGCGCTTTTATGTGTCGGCAATTCTCCGAGATTCCGGCTTTGCAGTTTTGCTGGCGCGCAACGGAGAAGAAGGATTTGCCGTGGCTAAAAAACGTCACCCTAATTTAATTATAACTGATTTGATGATGCCTTTGATTTCGGGATTGGATTTGATTAAGATGATTCGAGAGGATGAGGAATTGCAGGGAACTCCGGCAATTTTGCTGACTGCTAAAGCCGATGAAGATACTCGAATTGAAGGAGTAGAAAGGGGTGCGGATGCTTATTTGTCCAAGCCTTTTAACGATCGAGAATTGTTGGCAGAAGTGCGGAATTTGATCGCCCTCAAACAAAACGAGCGCCGAGTGCAGCAGTTGAACAGTTATTTAACTGAATCGGTGCTGCGCCGATTTTTGCCGCCGTCGATGGTGAAGGCCGCAGCCGCTGGAGATTTGGCGCTGGATTTGCGCCCCGAACCGCGATTGATTACTATTTTGTTTAGCGATATTGTTGGTTTTACTGAAATGGCAAATACCCTGCGATCGCGCCGGGTAGCTGAGCTTTTGAATGAATATTTGGCGGCAATGACTAAGGCTATTTTTGACAGTGGCGGTACGGTGGACAAGTTTGTTGGAGATGCGGTAATGGCTTTCTTTGGCGCGCCGGAGGAACTAACGCCTAACGAGCAAGTACGCCGCGCTATAGCTGCTGCTGGGCAAATGCTGCGAGCTCTCAAGGAGCTTAACCAGGGCTGGTTGGAGCAGGGAATTGTTGGAGAAAATGGGATGCCTCCGGTGCGGTTTCGCTGCGGAATTCACCAGGGTACTGCGGTGGTGGGGATGTTTGGCGGCCCCGACCGATCGGATTATACTGCGATCGGGCCGAGCGTGAATATTGCCGCCCGCTTGCAAGAGGTGACGGAACCCAACACGGTGCTAATTTCGGCGGCGGTTGCAGATTATGTTGAGGAAAATCGCATTGTTAAATATAAGCCTTTGAAACTAAAGGGAATTGATGAAACTGTATTGACTTTTTTACTAAATTGTGATTAGTCATTAGTTGTTTGTTAAGTATTATATGTTGATATCCCACACACAATCTCGGAAACAACCTATTCGTAAATACAGCAGATTTCAACTGAGTGAACTACATTCACCCCACCCGCCCCAAGGCTGTTTCATATCGATTCCGGTTGCACCGAAATCGATATCAATTGTTTAATTTTTAATCTAAAATTTACAATCGACTCACCAAAGTTCAAGATTCCAAATGGCGGCTGGGGAGTAAAATCTAAAATCTAAA
This sequence comes from Microcoleus sp. Pol12B3, assembly GCF_036701355.1. NCBI lineage: Bacteria > Bacillati > Cyanobacteriota > Cyanophyceae > Oscillatoriales > Microcoleaceae > Microcoleus > Microcoleus sp. Pol12B3. Next base: position 45,062 of record NZ_JAUBQS010000044.1, on the reverse strand, counting down.
ATCTAAAATCTAAAATCTAAAATTGACTGACCTTCGTTGCTTCCATCTATCAAAAGAGGGAAATTTTTTAACCGTTGGTCGGCGGATAACCTCTCTCTAGAGAACGGTTCAGCCGAGCGCTCCGATCGAGTAGAAATAGAATGTCATATCTGATTGTGTATTGTATGAAACTGAATTCTTTTACGAAACGGCTTTCGACAGTCGGGCGCTGGATGGCTGCAACTGTGCTTTGCGTGTCCGCGATGGCCTTCGTGTGGTCTGGTGCGTTCTTCTCGAACACCGCAGCAATGGCCTCTCCTGCTGTAAACTCGATGGCAGCAGAAGCAGATGCGGGCGATAAGGTTCAAGAAAAAGCTAGCAAAGATGCTGGACGAGCCAAGAACTTCATCCGAGATACAGAAGAGAAGGTTAAGGAAACTGCCAAGACAAATGCTGCTAAAGTCGATCGAGCATCGGAGAATGGTAGTGTCGTAGAGCGCAAAGCTAAGAAAGATGCGGCCACAATTGAGAAAAGAGCATCCGAAGATTCAGCTCGGACTCAGAAAGCAGTAGACAATACCAAGAATGCTGTCGAGAGCGCTGTTGACAGCATCAAGGGTGTTTTTGGCAAGTAGACAATAAATAAGTAGGTAAGCGCAAAAAAACAATAATATCTTGCAGGGGCTTGTAGGGGCGGCTTTAGGGCTTATCTACAGTAAGGGCGAGTCGATCGTTGCAGAACCCGCCCTCTCCCCAAGTAATGTTTATTTGTACTTACTTACTTCAAACTGAAAGATTGATGTACATTGACCAAGACCTCTAGACGGCTCGTGTAAGCGACCCCAACCCCTTGTTTAAAATTGTCGCAAAAAGCGCAAGTCGCTAGCATAAACCCGGCGAATATCGTCGATTTCATAAAGTACCATTGCGAACCGCTCGACACCAAAACCGGCCGCAAACCCAGTATATTTTTCTGGATCTAAACCGACTCCTTTAAGAACATTCGGATCGACAGTTCCGCAGCCCAAAACTTCCAGCCATTTGCCGTTCCACTGCAAATCAACTTCGGCAGAAGGTTCCGTAAACGGAAAGTAACTCGTGCGGAAACGGATCGGCAAATCTTGCCCGAACATTTGCCGCAAAAACTCTTTAATTGTGCCTTTCAAGTCAGTAAATGTCAGACCTTCATCAATTGCTAAAAGTTCAATTTGGTGGAAAACTGCTGCGTGAGTAGCATCGACAGTATCGCGGCGGTAAACGCGGCCGGGAGAGACAATCCGAATCGGTGGTTTGTGCTGTTCCATGTAGCGAATTTGCACCGATGATGTCTGAGTCCGCAGCAAGTCACCGCCTGGTAGGTAAAATGTATCTTGCATATCCCGCGCTGGGTGGTCGGGCGGTGTGTTCAGCGCCTCGAAGTTGTAATAATCTGTTTCCATTTCCGGGCCGTTGGCGACAGTGTAGCCGAGACCGACAAAGATATCCAGAGCTCGGTCTATGACGGCATTTAAGGGGTGAACGCGGCCTTGGGGGCGAAAAATCCCCGGCATGGTGACATCGATGGTTTCTGAGGCTAATTTGGCTTGGATTTGGGCGCTTTGGAGGGCGGCGCGCTTGTCTTCTAAATCGGCTTGCAGGGCTTCTTTGACTGTATTGGCGATCGCACCTACTTTGGGTCGCTGGTCTGGCGACAGTTTGCCCATCATGCCTAAAATTTGAGAGAGTTGGCCTTTTTTGCCGAGGTAGCCGACGCGCAACTGTTCGAGTTGTTCGAGGGTATTGGCACTGGCGATCGCACTTTTGGACTCTTGACCGAGAATTTCTAGTTGAGTTTCAATGTCGCTTAGCTGGACAGTCATTTTGATTTTAGATTTTAGATTTTAGATTTTAGATTGATGGCAGTTTTGGGCCAAGTTGAGTTTAGCGCAATTTTGGCTCTACAGTCTTGTTGATTTTAGATTTTAGATTTTAGATTTTGGATTTTCGGCAGTTACGGATAATTTGTAATAAGTAATTCGATGTTAGAGCGATCGCCCTAGTTAAATCTAGTTTAGTATTGTTATAAGGCCTCTAAAAATTTCAATGAAACTTTTAATTAGCAACGACGATGGCATCTTTGCACAAGGCATCCGCAGCCTCGCCAACGCTCTCGCCGCCGCTGGCCACGACGTGAGCGTAGTTTGTCCCGACAGAGAGCGCTCCGCTACCGGCCACGGCCTTACCCTGCACCAACCTATCCGCGCCGAAATTGTCGAATCTATTTTTGATCCCGCAGTCCAAGCTTGGGCCTGTTCGGGTACTCCCGCCGACTGCGTAAAACTTGCTTTGTGGGCTTTACTTGACAAACCGCCGGATTTTGTCCTTTCCGGTATCAATCACGGGCCCAATTTAGGCACGGATATCATCTGTTCGGGTACGGTTTCGGCAGCAATGGAAGGAATTATGGAAGGGATTCCCAGCATTGCTTTCAGCCTCGCGAGCTTTACTTCGCAGGAATTTGGGCCGGCGGTGGATTTCGCTGTCACCTTGCTGGCACAGTTGGAAAAACAGCCAATGGCGAAACCGATGCTGTTGAATGTCAACATACCAGCAGTCACACAAGCAGAAATTACCGGAGTTGCGATCGCCCGTCAAGGCATTCGCCGCTATTTCGACATATTTCAAAAGCGCACAGATCCGCGCGGCAAAACTTATTATTGGCTGGCTGGGGAATTGTTAGAAGATGTAGAAGAAATCGCTGATTCGGCGGTGCTGCATGATATTCCTACAGACGTACAAGCTATTCGCGACAACAGAATAACCGTAACTCCCTTGCAATATAATCTCACCTGTGATCCAGACTTGCACTCGTTGGGATGTTGGCATTTTGAAGGTTTTCTCAAGCAGTGAGCTCCGATCGACCCGATCGGAGCGGTAAACTAGGAATTAAGGAAAAGTGCCTCTCAAGGTCTATACCTTAAGCGTTAACACAGGCTCCCAATTACTTGTTAGTTTTTTTTAATCAAGAAAAACAGTTATGAACGCTCCCACCTATAACACTCATTCTGTCACTTGCCCGATCTGCAACCGTTCTAGCGTCGTAGGCCCAGTCGGGATGGTCAGTGGACTATTCACTTGTCCCCACTGCCATTCTCATATGGTAATTAGCTGGAGCGGTCATTTTGTGCGCGATCCTTTTAGTCTCAAACAACTGACGGTGGGAAAGATGCTCAGGCGCGAGAGCAGACCGTTAGCTCGCCTTCAGCGGGACTTTGGGCTGGGCAAGCCTTTTCCGCTGATTGCAATTTTGGGCAGTGTGGTCTTTTTCGGGTGTGCGCTAGCCGCTACGGAACAATCGCTACCCCGACAGAATTCACTTCAAGGATTTTTAGAGTGGGTGAGCGGAACTGGTAATTCCCAAGATGTCTCACGTTAACATTTCTTAAAAAAGATTGTGACAGATACTGCGTGCAAATATCTATTCCTTTAGGTAGAAATCACACTATTTTAGCAATTGCATCCATTTTGAGCTACGGGTAAGCACTTAGGCGCCGTGTCCTTCATCCTATGTCCAAAAATCTCAAAACCCCCAGCGCGGCAGGGGTTTTAACCCCTGCCTCAAAGCTCGATTCTGGTGCGCTTAAGTATCACAAGGGTGTTTGAGGTTAAGTTGACACAGATTGCATCGCTCAATTTAGAAACTCAGCAATTTTTCTAACTGCTGTTTCCAAAATTGCTGGCGACTCGACTAAGGCAAATCGCACGTAGCCTTCTCCTGATTTCCCGAAACCGGCACCGGGGGAAGCTGCGACTCCTGTACTCTGTACTAGCTGAGTGCAAAATTTTACGGAATCTTGGGCCCAAGGTTCCGGCAGTTTCGCCCAGACGTACATGGTGGCGGGGGGTACGGGTACTTGCCAGCCGATGCCCTGTAGCGCGTTTACAAAGGCATCCCGCCGTTTTCTGAAGGTTTCTACGCTGCTTCTGACGGTATCTTGAGGGCCGCTTAATGCTGCGATCGCTCCGTTCAAAATCCCTCGGTATTGGTTGAAGTCCACTGCGGCTTTTACCTGGCGCAGCGCTGCAATTAGTTCGGAATTGCCGATCGCATATCCGACCCGAAAACCTCCCATACTGTAGGATTTGGATAGTGTAAAAAACTCGATCGCCACACTCTTATCTCGATCGGCCTGAAAAATTGACGGCGCCATCAATTTTCGATATTCTTCCTCGTTACCAGACTCTGCCTCTATGAGAGAATTGCGATCGTCAAACACCAAATCCACATAAGGGAAATCGTGAACTAAAACAACTTGATGTTCCCGACAAAAAGCCACAGCTTTCTCAAAAAAAGCAACCGGGGCGATCGCAGTTGTAGGATTGTGAGGATAGCTCAAAACCATCATCTTCGACTGAGCCAGCACTGCTGTCGGAATATCTTCAAATATAGGCAAAAACGCATTTTCTGCTAATAGCGGCATCGGATAAATTTGACCGCCGGCTAAATGCACACCCCCCGCGTGGGAAGGATAGCCCGGATCGAGCAGCAAAGCAAAATCTCCCGGGTTGAGTACAGCTAAAGGCATATGCGCCGTGCCTTCTTGGGAACCAATTAACGGCAGCACTTCTGTTTCTGGATTGACTGCAATCCCAAATTTTTGCTCGTACCAAATAGCTGCTGCTTCCCGGAAATCTCTTGTGCCGTTAAATAGCAAATAGCCGTGGGTGCTGGTGTCTGACAGAGAATATGCGATCGCATCTGTAATGTGAGCAGCCGCCGGCAAATCCGAAGAACCCAGAGACAAGTCAATCACATTTTGCCCCGCTGCTCTAGCTTGAGCTTTTGCCCGATCCATATCGGCAAATACATTAAATTGCAGTGGCTCTAAACGTTTAGCAAATTGCATATTTTCTGTAATTTTGGGAAATTTTAATGAAGCTTTTTATATTGCGTAAATTATTTATTTTTATGTTTCATTTTTATTGGCTTTGTAAAAGTTTTTACTGACCGCAAAGGGCGCAGAGTCAGAGATGAACATTGAGGAGAAAAGAGAGATTTTAAAAAAAATTGCGATTGTTATAATTGTAAGTTGGGAGTTGGAAACTCCCGAATCATATTCAAACTTTATAAGTGAGCGTCGAGCAAACCGACCAAAGTTTGTTTAGTAATAGCGCCCTCGTGAGAAAGCACTACTTCGGCATTTTTAAACAGCCTGAGAGCTGGGACTCCTTCTACTTTATACTGCTTGACAGTATTAGGATTGGGGTCAATTTCCATTTTAACGACTTTCAGGCGATCGCTGTAGTTGGCCGCCACCCAGTCTACCGAAGGCGCGATCAGTTTGCAAGGCCCGCACCAACTAGCCCAAAAATAGGCAAGCACTGGTTGCTCTGCTTTCAGGACTTCTGTTTCAAATTTTTCGTCGTTAATGACAATTACACTGTTGCTCATGGTTCTGCGATTATTTTTTCTATTTATTTCTAAAGCACCGGCGGGCGTGAAACTTGCACCAACTTAGAAGACAGGCCCAAAAAACTGTTACTAATTTTAAAACATTCTGCGAATTATTGAGTGCAAACTCAGGACTGGGGACTGATGGCTAATTCTGTATGGCGTTTAATTCCACTGTTGTCGGCGTCTGGTAGCGTGCAGATGGCGATCGACCAATGGCTGCTGGAACAGCATCTAGCGGGCAAACATCCGCCAACTCTGCGATTTTACACTTGGCAACCGGTGGCGATTTCCTTGGGCTACCACCAGCGCAGGTGGCCGGAGTTTTGGCAGCATTTGTCTTGGCAGGGAATGCCTGTGGAGTTGGTGAGGAGGCCAAGCGGCGGGCGCGCCGTGCTGCATCAAGGGGATTTAACTTATGCAGTTGTGGCGTCGGGATTTGCCAGCAGTCGTATGAAAGCTTATCAGACTATTTGCGAGTTTTTGATTGAGGGTTGGAGGGCGATGGGTTTGGATTTGCAGTACGGGGAAGCTGGAAGGGGTTATATTCACAATCCGAATTGTTTTGGTACTGCCACAGGTGCGGATTTAGTTACACTTGATGGCTGCAAGTTAATTGGTAGCGCGCAATTGCGACGGGGTGATGCTATTTTGCAGCACGGTTCGATGCGTTTGCAGCCGGATGTTAAATTATTTTCTCAAGTTTTTAGGGAGGAATTAATTCCTGTGCAATTACCTCTATCTGAAGGGGGGGATGATTTGATTGCAACTGTAATTGATGTTTTGAGTGCGGCGGCTTGTCGGTGTTTTGGGATTGAGTTGGAGGTGCAGCCACTTTCGGATCGGGAATGGCATGATATTTTGAAATTAACAAGTAATAAGCTGTTTGACATTTAATCTGCATATTTGGCGACGGGCTTTCCTGCCACCTTTTCGGAACAGCCAAGATGGCCGTTCCACATATTTCTGGGAGAATTATTGTGGGGTATACCGCCTTTTCGGAACAGCCAAGAGGGCGATTCTACAAGAAAAATTATTTCTTGTGGAACGGCTCTCTTGGCTGTTACTGAGAGCATTTAAAAATTTGTACACTTATTTTTATTACAACTCTTGTGGGTCGTTCCTCCGACGCCAAAAAAGTTAAATTTAAATGCAGTACCGCTTATGGCTGTGGCTGAGTTGGAACGATCGGCTCTTTGGCAATTTTGACCAATGTCACTGACTCTAGCAAGCTTTCCCAATCAGCAGCTAATTCTGCATCGTTAGGATTGGCTTGGCGAGCGGCAGCTAAGGTGCTGAGGGCATCTTGCCAAATCCCATTTTCAGCATAAATAACGGTTTTCTGGCGCGGATCTGCCCGATCTAATTGACGGCGGATATCTGCACTGATTTCAACTCGCCGTACAGTACCGCTTTCGATCTGATCGCTCGATCGGTCTTCAAAATCGCAATTCACTGTAAAATTCCAAGTGTAACTTTTGCCTACTTCCAAGGGGGGCACATTTTGGTTAGGGGGGATACTAACGCCGATCACCCCTGATAAATTTGTAATTGTGACATCCTGTTTATAAATCTGGTTGCCGCTTTCATCGTTTAGGGTAAATTCGGCTAATTTTGCCTCTGTTTGAGGCAAGTAGAAAAAGAAAGTTGGATAGTCGGAAACAGTCCGTCCGATCTTATTTTTAGGCACTAAGGCTGTGAGACCTAGCTGACTAATGCTCGCGCAGCCACCGCGTATAGGCCGTCTCGGTTGAGTGGGGGGGCGATCGTCGATATCTTCACGGGGCTGAATGAAGCGCGGTCCTCCCGATTCAGTGGAGGGCTTGCCATCTGTGCTTGGAATCGGCGGACCGAAGCGCGGTCCTCCCGATTCAGTGCCTGGCTTGCCCGGCTCCCTGGGTATCGGCTGTCCCAGACCTGCAAATTGGCAAGCGTTAAATGCTCCTATTAATAATATGGAACCAAATGCGAGCAAATTTAGCCAAAAATTAGTCATTTTTTTCATAGTAGTTCCCTGAATTTTTAAAGTTATTTTGTCTCTTTTTACTTTCCCGATCTTGCTTCTCCCAAGACGCGGTAGACATTAACTTTTTGTTCCCTGCCTTTTAGTGGTAAAGCTCCCCAAGATTCTACTTCAAATTTGTCGGCCAGATGCAGAAAGGTTTCTTCTGCAATCAATATCCGGCAAGTGTCCTCTTGCCGATCCTTTTCGCAGCTTTCGAGCCGAGAGGCAATATTTACGCTGTCGCCGATCACTCCATATTCTAAACGGGTTGAGCCTCCTAGACTACCCACCATCACAGGCCCTGTAAAGATACCTACTCGCATTTTTGCCGACGGCAAACCCCGATCGAGCCAATTTTGATTCATTTGTGGCAAGCGGGAACTGATGGCTAGAGCGCAAGATACGGCGCAGCGAGCATCTTCTGCTATTCCTTCGGGAGTTGTGCGGGGAATGGGTACGCCAAATACTGCCAGCATTCCATCTCCGGTAAATTTGTTAATCACGCCTTGATGTTCTTGGACTTCTTGGGCCATGGCTGATAAATACTCATTTAACCAACTCATTACTACTTCTGGCGGTAGTTTTTCGCAGATTGTACTAAAACCCTGCAAGTCGGTGAGGACGATCGTTGCAGTAACTTTTTGCCCTGGCAATAACCCTGATTCGAGCAGATGGACGCGCTCTTTCCAAAGGGCATTTGCGATCGCGGGTGAAGTTTGTTGTCCTAATAATTTCATCACAATCCCTTCCTGTTGCCTCGACTGCTCGTACTTATAGGTAACTGCAACTGCTGCGGTGATTAAAAGTGCCAGGGTAGGGGCCATGAGAGGTATCCACCCCTGTTGCATGAAGAGGAAAAAGGTGAATCCGAATAATGAACCGCAACCTGCGATCGCACTTCCCATCAAATTCAGGGATTTTTCTAGCCGCCAAGCTAAACAGCCGCCCACTGCACTCCAAACTGCGATCCAGAGAATTTCTTGCCATTCGTCCCAATACCAAAATAGCCCTTTGCCGTCTAAAGCTGCACTGAGAATTTGGCTGGTGGCAGTGGCGTGAATTAATACCCCAGGCATCAGGCGGTTTCCGCTGGCAGTAGCGCTGTAAGGGCTGGAGAATAAATCTTTGACAGTTCGGGCTGTAACGCCTATTAGCACTATTTTACCCTTCACCAATTTAGGATCAACTTTTTGCTCCAAAACTTGAGTTAGTGTCACGATCTTTGCTATATTTTCAGCAGATCGGTAGTTGAGTAAGACTTGATACCCTTGGGCATTAATGTTTTGATAACCTCCTGAGTCCGATTGCAATTTTGAAAATACTGTTTTATTCGCCTGAATTTCTTGTTTTTCTGTCAATTTAGAATCTATTTTTTTGCTATCCAAATATGCAAAAGCTAGCCGCATTGACAATGAAGTATGTGTGGTTTTACCATCGCCAGCAAACATCAAATTTCGACGCACTCTACCATCTGGATCTAGGACTAAATCGTTAAATCCTATCCGTTCTTTTTGTATATTGGGAGGTGGCGGAGCTCGATCGGACTCTGAGTTGCCGATGAAGGTAATGGGAAATACTTTGGGGTTTTTCAGTTGAGTTGCTAATTCTGCATTTCCCGGTTCGTAGGGAGTGGGGCGAATTATATCTATGCCAATAGCTGTGGGTTCAAGACGAGCTATTTCTGCGATCGCTTTTGCTAAAGTGCGATCGGAAATTGGCCACTTTTCAATAATATTAATGTCCCGATCGGTGATTGTTACTACCAGCAACCTAGGGTCAGGGCCCGCATCAGGACGCAACTGCACCATCACGTCAAAAGCATTTAATTCCAGTGGCTGCAACCAGCCTAAATGCCGCACTCCTAATAGAGCTCCTGTCACGGTAATGCAGATAATAGTAAGAGGTTGCAAGTCAGGGAAGGGGAAGGAATGAGTTAAGTTTTTCCAACTCCAGCCTCTATCCTTCAACTGACGATGAAATTGATGAAAAAATTTGGGCATATTGATAATTATTTTTTCAACTCTCCTTGAAAAAATGCACCCCATCTTAAATTGCCAAATTTTTAATTTTCCTGTGCGGTTTTGGCGATCGCACTTAACTGCAATCCCTGCGGATAGCTGTTTTCTTCTTTGCTGCGCTGGATGTCGGCCATTGAAATCTGGGGTTTGAGGTATTTTGCCAAAACTTTAACCACGTCGCCCCGATCGATCGTCCCCGCTACTGAACCAATCGGCGAGAGGACGATGATTCGGGGGAGTTGACGCGCTTCCATGCTGTTAATTACTTCTGCGATGGATGCTTTTTCGGAAACTGTGGGGGTTTTTCCCAGGGGTTTCAAAATGTTGTGCAAAGTCTGAACTTGCCATTGACTGCGTTCTGTGAAGCGGATATCGTCGATCGACACTAAGCCCAAATCCCGGCCGTTGGTCCCAGCAATGTAAAATGGAAACGGATTGACTTCTAACAAATATCGATCGGCAAATTCTCGCAGAGTCAAATCTGCATCTACAACTCGAAACTCGCGACTCATCGCATCGCTGGCTTTAATTTTGAGCAGGGCTTCTTGCAGCGAAGTAACTTGGCTATAAGCAGTGGCATTGCGAATGCCAAACCAGCCGATCAGCGCAATCCACAAGCCGCCGTACTCGCGCGCTAAAAAGCATAAACTCAGACCCAAAGCAACAGCCAGCCAACCTACAACTTGTCCTGTTTTTGCCGCCCAGCGAACGCCGGTAAATCGAGAGCCGGTGATTTTCCAAATTGCTGCTTTTAAAACTTGTCCTCCATCCAAAGGCAGACCGGGAATTAAGTTAAATAATCCCAAAACGAGATTGATTAGTGCTACCCTTTCGGTAACAATTGCTAGCAAACTTCTCGGGGGAAGAACTTGAGAACCCAAACCGAGGATTAAAAACAGCGCAAAGCTGACTAGAGGGCCGGCAATGGCTACTTGAAAAGCTTGACCGGGAGTTTTTGATTCCGAGTCGATCGAAGCTACCCCGCCAAATAAGAATAAGGTAATAGAATTAACTTTAATGCCTTGCGATATCGCCGCCAAGCTGTGTCCTAGTTCGTGCAACAGCACGGAAGCAAACAGCAGCAGAGCTATTGCTAACCCCGCACTCCAGGAGAGCGCAGGCCCCCACACGCGGTAACTGCTGGCGTATTCGCGGGTTGCTAAGGCTAAAATTATAAACCACGAATAATCTATAAGTAGGGGGATGCCAAATAAAGAGCCGATTCGCCAACCTGTCTGCATGAAGTTTCCTGGGAAAGGAGAGCAAGAAAGAGTTTCTATTATATCTTTTCTACCCCTTGCCTTTGCCTTTCCCTGATTTATTACAGAACTCCAGCGTTACCCAAGCCCAAGATTACTCCGGCTCCGAGCAAGTGGCCGAAGCTGGCTGTTGCCAGCAATTCTGGTACGCCGAAGCCTTTGAACATTCCAGGGAGTGCAACGGGTAAAGCTGGGCCCTTGCCTCGGTTTTGCTTGGAGATGCCGTAGTAGCCGATCGTGATCGCCAGCAAATTACATAAAATCATTGTCAGTCCTACCAGTGGCGACCACTCGGGTGTTGAGGGAGCGGTAGATTGTACGGCTAACAGCAAAGATGAGGTGATCATGTTCTTATCTCCTGATTTCACAGATAAATTGATTTCCAAGATTATAAAAAGCAGTTTGCATTAAACTAAGATTTGTTTTAATAGTTAACAATTCGTTGATATTTTGATACAACTGCGGAACCGAGGAGGAAGAGTGCGGGTTAAAATTTGCGGAATCACTAAATTAGACCAAGGAATTGCGATCGCCCGTTTGGGAGCCCAGGCTTTAGGGTTTATCTGTGTGCCGGCTTCTCCCCGCTATGTCCGCCCAGAAACAATTCGCCTGATTGTCGAGCAGTTGCCGGAAAATGTCGATCGCATCGGCGTTTTTGCCAACACCACAATAGAAAATATCTGTCAAGTAGCGGCAGAGTCAAATTTAAGCGGGGTGCAGTTACACGGAGATGAAACAGCGGAATATTGCGATCGACTGCGGGAGTTTTTGCCGGGAATTGAAATTATCAAAGCCCTGAGAATTAAGACTCCTGAAACTCTAGAGACGGCGGCTATTTATGCTGTTCGTGTCGATACTTTACTGCTGGATGCTTACCATCCACAGCAATTGGGCGGTACTGGTAAAACGATCGACTGGATGATGTTATCAGAGTTTAGACCGCAGTGTCCTTGGCTGTTGGCGGGCGGTTTAACACCCGATAATATTTTAAATGCAATTGATAGGGCGATCGGCAATAACTTCAGCGGTGTTGACCTTTCTAGCGGCGTAGAAATAGCGCCGGGAGATAAAGATTTGACCAAAGTTGCTCAGTTGTTTGCTAATTTAAGTCAACTTGCTCATCATTGATAAATTGGCAATACCAAGTTCGCGCTTTTTATCGGATTTATTCTTTAGTCTGCTTGGGCGAAGCCTGCCGCAGACTAGGCAGACTTCGTTTGTATAGTAGCGGTTTCAACCGCAGTTTATTTCCTTTATTGTTTTATCGGCGGATCTCAAAAGTGCGCTCGCCCTCCGGGTCTTCGTATTCCAAAACCAACTCACTAACCGTAGCACCGGTGGGGCCGCGGCGGCACCAACTAATCATTCCTTCCACAGCTTGTTTGGATCCTTCAAAGACAGCCTCGACGCGCCCATCGGGGAGATTTCTTACCCAGCCGCCCAGGCCGAAATACTTTGCTTTATTCCTCGTTGAATATCGGTATCCTACTCCTTGAACTAATCCGGAAACAAAAACGCGGACTCTGACGGGCGGCAATGATTGGTTTTGCATAATAAACGGCTCAACTTACTACTAACATCTGTGTGAAAATTTTAAGGATCAGTTTGATTATGTTAAATTTTAGTGCGATTCCCTTCGGGATAGCTCCGCTTCCAGTCCTGCCGGGACTCCTGATACGCCGCGTTACCCTGGCTTTTTCAACTATTCCCGATTTCACTGATTGGCTGGTTGCAGCTATGCTCGCGCTGGTTTACACTTTAATCGCTCTTTCCGTGGGTTTTTGGTCGGGATTTCTGAAAGTAGACGTGCAAACCTCTCGGCGTACAATTGTGGGAGTGCTTCTTGGCTGTTTGTTAAGTCCGGGCATCACCGAGGAATTACTGTTCCGCGTGTTAATGCTGCCACACCCGTTCGAGAAGGCTTCTGGGTTAATGCTGTGGTTTTGGGGATGCGCGAGTTTGGCGACTTTTGTAGTTTACCACCCGCTGAACGCGCTTACTTTTTACCCTGTTGGTCGATCGACCTTTATGAATCCAGTATTTTTGCTACTGGCTGCAATTTTGGGAGTTGCGTGCTCTATCGCATACCTGCAAAGCGGTTCTATCTGGCCTGCGGTGGCAGTTCACTGGCTGGCAGTGACAGCCTGGCTGTTGCTACTGGGCGGTTACAGGAGGCTCTATGGTTAAATGTAAAAAGTCCAGCATCACTATTTTGTCGGGAGGATGTCAGTTGTGGTTATCATAGGAGCGATCGTAGGTTTTTTGGCAGGGGTAGCAGTTGCTTACTGGTTAGTGGAAAAGCGCTTAAAGAAGCAAAAGCAAGAATACTTGCAGCAAACTCGCAGAATTAGTGAGGAAATAGAATTAGCTCAGATGTCTCGGGTGCAACAAGCTGTCGAATCTCAGCAAGGAGAACGGGAAAATCAGCTTAGAAAAGCTACTATCGAACACGAAAATTTACTCAGACAAATTACTACCCAATACGAAAATCAGCTCCAACAAGTTGCGGCTCAATACGAAAATCAGCTCCAACAAGTTCGGGCAGAACGCGACAGTCAGCTCCAACAAGTTTTGGCAGAACGCGACAGTCAGCTCCAACCACTTACCAGCGTAGATGAACACGAGCTGCGGCGACAAATCAGCGAGGAAATAGAAGCCGCTAACAATGCTAGAATGCAGCAAAATATCCAATCTTTGCAAGCAGAACACGAACATCATTTACTTAGAGTTGCTGACGAATTGCATCTAAATTATCAAGCTCAGATGGAGCAACATTTGCAAAACTTGCAAAATGAACACGAAATTCGATTGAGGCAAATTGCCGAGGAATATGAGAACCGCGAGGTTGAGATGCAGTTAAATATGGAGGCTTTGCAAGAGCAATACAAGAGTCAGTTGCAAGCGGCTCACGAGCAGTTGAGAGAGCACGAAGCTCAGATGCAAGCTACTATCAGGTCTTTGCAAGATCAGTACGAAAGTAATGTACAACAACAAGAAGTCCCGGAGCAGCCGTTCAGTCAGTTAAATTCAACAGAATTTGCCGAAGGTTTATCACAAGAAGAAGTTTGGCAGGAACTGTCAAGTGAGTTAAATCAAACAGAAGTTGAAGAAGAGTTAAATTACACAGATTTTTCGGAACCACAACCAATTGATTTACATCAACCAGCAGTCGAACAACAGCTTCCAATTACCAGACAAGCACCAAGCTATTCCCTACCGCAGTTGATGGGATGTGTTCAAAGTCAGGACAAAGAAACCCGCAAGTTTGCAGCGTCTGCTTTAGGTAAAATGGCTGCTGCTAATGCTCTGAGATCCGAAGGTCAGCGAGCAATAGAAACCTTGGGAAAGTTAGCTCAAGATATTCACCCGGAGGTGCGTGAAGCTGCTGTGGAAGCACTAGCAATGATTAAGTCTGAAAAAGTAATTCCGCTGCTACAAAAAGCTTTGCGAGATATAGATAGCGGTGTGGCTAAATCGGCAAGTGCTGCGCTCAATAAGTTTAAGTTTTATCCGCGCACTCCAGCGGCTAAGCCGAAAACTGTTGATCTGAAGAAACCAAAGCGTTAAGCATTTACGAGCATAAATAAATATAGCAATTGTCAATTGCCTACAACACAGTAGGGATACAACATTGTTGTGTCCTTACCGAGGTGCTGTATAGCACTCAATTTCGATCGACAACTCGCCCAATCAGACGCAGCAATTACCGACACCCCGCCAGCCGAGGCCGGTAGGTTTGATGATACCCTGCCAACTGCTTTGGCGGCAATTGAGTCGCCCAAAATCTGTTTAAGATTGTGGTTTAACTGATCTGTTGCACTATTCTTAAAAACGTTGCTTTGTACCGAGTATAAATTTGAGATCGCCGGAGTCGCTAACAGCCATATCTAAGCGAATTAATCCAAAGGACGATCGCACCCTCACACCTACCCCAACACCCGCCCCAGTCCCCGGTTTGTCCCTGACTACCGCCGGTTTCCCGAGTACACTATCTCCCGTTCCCAAATCCGACGCAAAATCAACAAATATTACGCCGCCGACATCCTGACCCACTGGAAACCGATATTCACCCGAAGCCAAAAAATAACTCCGGGCACTGCCAATATCCCCGCCGTCGTAACCTCGCACAGAATTGCGGCCGCCCAGGCGAAAAGCTTCCGTTGGTGGCAAATCCCCGATTACCGTCCCCGCTTGCAAGTTAAAAGCCAGCATTTCGGGCAAGGCTTCGGACTCGCTGATGCCCAACAAAGTTAGTGGTACATACTGTATATAATTCGCTAACAGCCTGTTACTCACAATGTTTCCTCGCCCCAGAGGTATCGACTGCTCGGTGCTGAGGCTGAGAATCGAGCCTCTGGTGGGATTGAAGGGATTGTCCCGCCGATCGAGCACCGCACCAAAAGAAACAGTGTATAACTCGTCAACGCCGCTGCCACTGAATGTGAGAGGATTGCCGAGTTCGTCGCGGCGGGCGATCTTTAAGTTGCGATCGCGCGTGCTGATATTTGTATAATTCAGTCCCAAAGTCGATTGCCAATCGCCCAAAGGTCTGGTAAACCTGAGATTTCCCCCCATCCGAATTTCCCGAACTCGGTTCCCGTTGGTCAAATCAATATCTTTGTTGAAAATTTCCGATATTCTGCGATCGCCAAAAGCTCTCACACTGTATCCCAAACGGTCTTCGGCGACAACGTAAGGGCTGACAAACTCGACATCGTACTGGATACCTCGGAGGCTGGGTTCAAGTTCCACCGCTAGCCGCTGCGGGTTGGTGCCGAAAGTTCGATCGGTATAGGAAAGAGGAACAGCAACGCCAACATCATCACTAAGACTGGCACTCACGCTAAAAGAGCGAGCCGAGCGCTCTTGAACGTTGTAGATTACATTAACATCCGTGCCAACTTCTTCAATCGAAACCGTAACCTTGTCAAACAATCCCAATTGCTGCAATTGCTGTAAATCCGATCGTACAACTTCCCGGCTGTAGTTATCCCCCGCCTTGAGTTTGAGCTCACCTCGGATAAAATCTTCCGAAATTCTGCCCTCAACCGGATTCCCTTTTTTATCAACAGCTTCGCCTCGGGAATTGACAAAGCGAATTTTCACCTCTGCAACGTAAACGCCTTCAGCATTGCCCGCTTGACTGATTTGTAGAGCACCGCCTAGCTGTCTGGCGTTGCTGTTTACTGCTTCGGGGATTTCGGCGTTGGCCGCGATCGTCGCTGGAGTTTTTAACAGAGATGTAAAATCTTTATTGTGGCTGGACTTGAGAGAGGGCGATTCCCTAGGGGATAGCTGCGCCGCGCGTACTTCTGGAGAAGCTGCGAGCTCATCGGATGCCGGCAAATCCCGCACAGTTGGGTTCACCTCATCCGATTGGTTACTATTTAAGACTGGAACCGATAACAAATGTCGCTTGTCATCAAGTCTAGATCCCCCTAAATCCCCCTTAATAAAGGGGACTTTGAGCATATTTCTTGTCCCCCCCTTATTAAGGGCAGTTAGGGGGGATCTAGACTTCGCTACAAACAACAGAGATGGTCGGTTTGACGTTAAGTTGTCACCAATGACCTCATCCTCCTCTCTCTGCGCCCTCTGCGCCTCTGCGGTTCCCTCTCTAAACTCCGCCTCAGTCGGTGCGGCACTCGGATCGATCGCCCGCGCTGCCAATTCACCGCCAGCCAGCGCCGCCAAAGTCAAAAATGCAATAATCGAAATTCGCATAAAAATAAAATTCAAGCACACCCAACGCATATTACCCAAAACCGGGCCCCCTGCATAATTAGCCGAAAAGAAACCCGGCATTTTTGAAGATGCCGGGTTTCTGGGATGCTGAAATTTGGGAAAGTTCGATCGCGGGCGATCGTAAAATTTGTTTAAAGAGTTTGTCGAGAAACTCGTTTCTCAAAATGAGCCTGAGTCTGCTGCAACAGTTGTTCGCGACTGTCCTTAGCGGTGGTAATGGTAGGGAGCAAGTTGCGAGCTTGTAACGTCATGTGAAGCTGTAGGTGTGCTACGTACTCACTGACATCTTCGCGAAGAGAGCAAGCCGGGTACTGTTTTAAAGTAGAGTTCAAAGTGTTCTCCTGCTTTGAGTTTGCAGTATTTTCTAATAATCATAGAGAGTATCACGGTCTATTTCTAATTGTGTACTCCGTAATGAAGTTTAACCTTTGGACTGCTGTTTTGTTACAATGGTTTACAAAGATTTCTTACCTCTCAGGAGTCGATCCCCATGCAGTCTCAAGCATTTCTAAGACAAAATCACATTTAAGTACATTTGTCAATAGCACCACCCAAACAGCAGCCTACCTCGACATCCGGTGCGGCCGACCCTTATTGATGCTGCACGGTTTCTTTGGAGAAAAGACTTGCTGGCTGCCATTAATTGAGTTATTGCAATCTCAGTTTCGGTGCATCAGTTTAGATATGTTAGGTTTTCCAGAATCCAGCCAACCAGAAATCGGCTATGACGTAGCTGTAGAAGTTGATTTTGTCCGGCAAGTTGTAGAACAACTACATATCGAACCATGCTGCATCATCGGACATTCTTTTGGCGGTTGGGTAGCATCTGCATATTCCCTCCAATATCCTAATTCTGTTAGCAGTTTAGTGTTAGCAGCGCCAGCGGGAATTCGGGACGATAGTTTTTGCGGTCAATACGATGCTTTGCGGCCGCTGTTGTGGGAAAGCCCAGCCGTGGATTGGGTCTTGCAGTTGGCAAAACCTTTTGCTAGTTTAGCGGGAAAAAGTTAGAAATTGCAGTAAATTTCATGGTGGCGCAAGGAGTTAATGTTTCAACCAGTAGCAAGGTCATTTTTTATGAGCTGGATGCGGCCGGGAGATGCAGTTGATACAGTAGAAAAAAAATTACAAATTTCAAATTCGTACCTTAGTAATCGCCGCAGATAGTGACAAAACAATTCCTCTATGCCACGGTGAAACCTACGCTAACGAGATACCGGGGCCGAGTTAGCAATTGTTCCCAATTCTACTCACGGGTTGCCACAAACTGAAGCTCAAATTATGGCGAAGTTGATTTGTAAAATTTTGAATAATTAAGAAAAACTGTGCAAGAAGCCGAATCCTAAAAGTTGTGATAAGCTACCAATTCAAGATAATTGTGTTTTAGTATACTACTTTAGTAAGAAATACAGAATATATTGTTTAGTGTCTTGTACACTTTTTTCTTATGACTCTTAAATCTTGTGTCAGCACGAGCTACAGACATTTAGTTGAGTCGGGGATATTACCAATGGCGGCAATGAGGAACTATTTTAATCTGGAAGAAATTACGACAGCCAGAAAAATTAGTGCTGCGGTAATTAATATCAGCGGCCGTCAGCGAATGCTTTCGCAACGAACGGCTTTTTTTTGCATGAGGTTAGTTTGTTCTCAGGATGACCTAGAAAAAGCCCAACTGCGGGGAAATTTGTTAGAGGCGATCGAGCTTATGGAAAAATCGCACCGCGACTTAATTAATATTGGCAGCAGCGTCAACTTAGTGAGTCCCCCTTCAGCCGCCCTCAAGGCAATGTATTTTGAGCCGCCACTGTATTTAGACAAACAAGTGCGCGCATATATCGATCGAATAAAAGCATTGGTCCAAGTTCCCGATGCCGAACTCATGCTGGAAAACCCCCACCTGCTGTATATTGTCGAAGCAGCGGGCGGCGACTTGCTAGAAGCTTTCGATGCCGTGGTGAGTCAATACCAGCAAGAAAGCGAAATCGAACAATTTGAAATCGACCTTAAACAGGTTCAACTTTATCAAGAAAGTTGTGCTGCTACCTCGAAAGCGGAAGCTCAAGCAGCCCAGCTCGATCGCGCACTATGCGAACTAAAACAAACTCAAGCTCAACTCCTCCACAGCGAAAAAATGTCTTCGCTGGGGGCGCTAATGGCTAGTATCGTCCACGAAATTAATAACCCAGTTAGTTTTATTTACGGCAACTTGAGCCATGCCGCAATTTATACTCAAGATTTGCTGCACCTGCTGTGTCTCTATCAAGAATGCTATCCCAATCCCTGTCCCGAAATCACAGCTAAAATCGAAGAGATAGATCTTGATTTTCTCGTTGAAGACTTGCCTAAAGTTATCTCTTCCATGCAAATGGGTTCCAATCGCATTCGCGAAATTGTCAAATCTATGGGCAACTTTTCGCGAACCGATAACAGTAACATGACCCTGTGCGATTTGCACGACAGCATTGACAGCACCGTGTTAATTTTGCGAAACCGTCTAAATTCTCAAATAGACCGTCGCGACATTCAAGTAATTAAAAATTATGGAAAATTGCCTCCTGTAGAATGTTATTCAGGACAGCTAAATCAAGTATTTATGAATCTAATTACCAACGCGATCGATGCTTTGGACGAGATATCACAAAATCAGCCCTATGCTGCGCTAAAAATTTTGATCGCCACAGAATTAGCTGGGCCCGATCGCGTGAGAGTGCGGATTGCTGACACGGGAACCGGAATGGCACCACAGATAAAAGAGCGAATGTTCGAGCAGTTTTTCACCACCAAGGAAATTGGTAAAGGTACCGGTTTAGGATTGTCTATTGTCTACAAAATCTTAGTAGAAAATCACCGAGGATCGCTCCGGTGCGAGTCGGAACCCTCCAAGGGAACCGAGTTTATCATTGAACTCCCGATACAGCAAACTTAAGCAATTTACTAAATCCAAATTGATTTATGTTAACTGTGTGTGGCACGGGCGTCCCGCCTGTGTTAACCGTGTGTGGCACGGGCGTCCCGCCTGTGTTAACTGTAATTAAAATTTACACATATCCTACTCTAATTCGAGCTTCAAAGTTGGCAACAGCTTTTCTAAATTTCTAAGAGATTTCTGTTGCCAAGGAATATCATTTGAACCCAATACCACAAGTTGAATCGTTTTCTTTTTCCTGACGCTAATCACAAATTTAGACAGCATACTGATACCAGAACTGTTAACAAATTCCAATTGTTTTAGGCTCAAGGTAATAGTAGGCGGTTCGCCATTAGCGACCTCATCTAACAATTCGGCTATTGGTGCATACTCTGCTGGACCGCTCAGGCTGAGTTCGCCTTGGAAAGTGACAGTGACTGATTCTGGATCGTACTGAATGGTGTAATCTTCACCTTTAATTTCATGAATGCCCATTGTGATTTTGTTTCCTGACTAAAATATTGCGATCGCACAAGAGAGTAAATATTGAAAGGCTAGGAACTAGACCCTAATTTGAACCACAGTCGTAACAATGATGGTATCACTATCTGGCCGGGACTCGAATTTCCAACCTATCTTAGCTGAATAGTCATTAATCATCGTCAGCAAGCCCAATCCCGAAGTATCGCTTTCGGATTCCGCATTTTTTTCAAGCTGCTGCAAATAAAGTTCATTTGGATCGGAATCCATAATTTCTTCAATAAACTCCTTCAACTTATTCGCCCCTTCTGGATTGACACTATTACTGGCAAAAATTACCGCTATTACCTCTGTTTCCCCAATAAAGTGTATGCCAAATTTGACTTTGTAATTGATATCATCCTTATTAAATTTTATCGCATTTTCTAAGAGTTCGTTGGCGACGTAGCTGACAGCTCCCTTGCTTTGTTTGATCCGTTTCTCGCTGCTAGCATCCTCCTCATCCACCGGTAGAAAGCTAGACAAATAATCGGCTACAAAATGAGCTGAAAGCCTGTTGTTGCGCCAGCGCTGTTTGATCGGGCGAGAACTGGGAGTAAATGTAAGTTCTAGGGAGTCGTGTTCAGGAGGAAATTCTTCAATGAATTCACCAAAGATTTGTGTCATTGTTTTTAAGCTTCCAGATGTCATGATTTTTTTCGCTCCAATTGATGTATTAATATCACTTTTTGGTGAATTTCCACACGCCATTCCAGTTAGCAGGAATACTATTTCTTAACAGCGATTGGAGGCGTTTTATGTAAAGTTGACTGGGCTTGTCATCTGGATTTAGCGCTACAATCTGTTCAAAAAAAACTATGGCCTTAGCAAAATTTCCCTGACAATATTCTTGGAGTCCCTCCTCAAATATAGGCAAGGTTTGAATTTTGAGCGAGCGCACTGGTTCTACTTCAACATCTAACACCTCACAAACTGTAATGGCTTCTTGTCTACCTTTGACAATAGCCCGATCCAAAAAACGGATATGATACTTTTCAGGTTGACTCAAACGTTGTACCACATCTCCAGAAATTAATAAAGATACGCCATAATACTTAGTCAAACCTTCCAGACGAGCGGTGAGATTGACATGATCTGAGAGCGCATCTGCTTGCATCCGATTCGCGTCTCCAATAATCCCAACCATCGTATCACCCACATGGATACCAATGCCAATCTTCAGCGGTATATCCCCATTTATTTTACGGCTTTGATTGTATTTGTGCAACTGCTCCAATTTCACAATTCCTGCCTGAATAGCATCATCCACGCCATCAGGAAAAACTGCCATGACTCCATCTCCAATATACTTGACAATAAAACCGTTGTGCTTGCGAATTTCGGGACTAATTTGCTGTAAATAGTTATTGATGAAGTCAAAGTTTTCTTGAGGAGTCATTTGCTCCGCCATCGTGGTGAACGAACGCATATCGGAAAACATAATAGCCATCTCTTTGCTCACGTGATCTCCAAGCTGGAAATCAACCATGCTCTGCTTGCCGAGAAATTGGAGAAATTCATCGGGAACAAAACGTCCGTAAGCCTGCAAAAGTTTCTCTAATTCTTGTTCCCGCGCTTTCACCGTTTGCACCATATGCGAGAATACCTGTGCCAGTTCTCCCAGTGCATCACTGCGCGCTGCCACATCTGACAATATATCGGGTTGAAAACTATTGTTTTTTACAGCAATAGCTGCATCTATAACCTTTTTTACCTGTTCGATGTAAGTCTGCATCTCTCGGTTTTTATGACGGATCTGGTTTTCCAGATCCGTGGAGTGTTGCGTGACAATTTCTACTAAGGTTTCATAGCTGTTTTTTTCATCCTCTACTTCCTCAAGTTTTTCGCTCAACTCCTGGAGCTGGTTATGGAGTTCTTCTGGAGATTTAGATAATGCTAAATTTATTTGTGGTTTCATAATTTATACTTCTGAATCTGGAAGCGCCAAGTTGTTTGACTTCCTCGCTGTAAATTATTATAACTTACAGGCGCGGAACTCGAAATCTTGTTTCTGCTTCGATGCTTGACCGCTAAATCCAAGACCCATGGTAGAAACCGGGTTGACGACCGTCAATCAAAAATTATGCACAATATTGCCCTGTTGCTTCAATACTAGTAAAGTAATGTCATCAAATACCTTTTGTTCTCCAATAAATTTTCGCAAATCAGCGATGGTGGCTTCCTTGATTTGTTCGGCGCTCAAATGCCAGTTTTGAGAAACCACTTCACAGAGTCTTTCGATACCGTAGAATTTTTTGTGTATGTTTCTAGCTTCGGGGATGCCGTCAGTATAAAGCACCACGCCGTCCCCCGGCTCTAAGTCTACTAAAACATGGCTAATCCAATCAGAAATATCCTCATCTAAGGCGAGCGGAAATCCTAAATCTATGGTGTCTATCCGCTGGATTTGACCACCTTTCCGGACCACTAGAGTTTCCTCATGTTGACCGCTGATACTAATTGTGCTATCGGCGTAGTGGAGCAAAGCTAGGGTCATATTTTTGTCGGAGTTCATGCGCTGGACATTTTTATAAATAGTGCGGTTGAGGGTATCTAAAAAACGCACCGGATCGGATTCTTGCATTTCCTGAAGAGTGCGGACAGCAGCTTGAGTCATCACCATCAAAATACCGCTTTCTAATCCGTGTCCGGTGACATCACCAATGCAAATCGTGACAACCCCGTTAGTACAAAGTACGTCGTAGTAATCACCACCTACTTCCGAGGCTGGCTCCATAAATCCGGCAATATCTAAATCTTCAATCGCTGCGAGTTCAGCAGGTTTTGGCAGAATCAACTGCTGCATTTGTTTGAGCATATCGAGTTCGGAACTCATGCGGAGGTTTTCCGCTTTCAGGCGCTGGTTGAGAGTGGCAATTTGTTTAGTGGCTGTGGCGAGTTCAGAGGTACGTTCTTTGACTTTATCTTCTAGCGTTTCAAAGGATTCTTGCTGTTGTCTCGCCATGCTGTTAAAAGAATTTCTTAAGGTTTCAATTTCCCAAATTCGACTGGAATCAACGTTCTGGTTAAGAGCGCCACCTGCTAGATATTCTGAAGCTCGAGCAATTTGATTCAGGGGGCGAGTAATCCAGCTAGCGGTGAAAATACCCACTCCAACAGAGACAATTAGAGCCACAATACACAGCAAGATGGTCTGGCGAGTGTTAGCATAAATTTGCGCCATAAAGTCGGCTTCAGGAACTACTACTACAATCAGCCAATTGAGACCGTACTTGTCAGTTAGCGGAGAAACTTGGATAAATTGCCGCTCACCGTTTAGCTTAAAGTCAAGTTGAACAGTTTGATGGATGTCTTCCAAACGCTTGAAGCGATCGAGCAGATAAACCACACTTTTACGCATCAATGGGTTGCTGCTTTCCTGTGCTTTTATCCGCTTTGTATCTTTGCCTTTTCCCAGCGACAGAGGCTGTTCTTTAAGCGAGGTGGCTATTAACTCCCCCTGGGGTTCAATGATAAATACTTGACCGGAATTACCCACCCTTAAGGTTTGCAGGAAGTGACGAATTTGATCGAGTCCCATCTGGCAAGTCAGCACGCCAATTAGTTTCCCTTCGCCATCATAATAGGGTAGACTCGCATTAATTTGCAGCGTACCGTAACCAAAATTAATATAAACTTCACTCCAAGCTGCCTGTTTTTTCTCAACAACAACTCGGTAAAAAGGGCGCGTGCGAACGTCATAATTGGGCGTAGTTTTGTCAATTTTTGTGGGGTTCCCATTATCGTCAAGGTTGTAATATATCAAGTCGCCACCCCCGGAAACCAGTTGCTGGGCAAGCTGAGGTTGTTCAAGTCCAACCAGCCGATTTACCCAACCCACACGCAGGTACTGACCTTTTTCGTTGGCAATTCCCGCGTGACCGATCGAATTAAATTGCAGAACTTGTTTCCAAAAATAGGGTCGTGCTTGCTCCAAATCGTCAAAGTTCAACACCCCCAAAGGTACAGCATCCTGATTGATCTGATTCACCAATGGCGGAGCTTCCAGATAGGTTTGAACACGTTCGTAAACTCTCGCACTCACTTCGTGCCGCAACTGACTAACAATATCGTTGACTATCTGCTCTCCGTTTCTGTAAGAGAGATATCCAACGCAGCCAACAGCAGCCAAAATTTGGAGAACAAAGGGAACTACTAAGACATTGCGGAGACGGAATTTGCCCGATCTGGAGACGATCGCACTTTTTTGAGAAACCATTGTTAAAAACACTCCCAGCGGGCAGTTTTTTGTTACAAGACTTGATAATAGATATATTAAGAGCGACTCACAATGTTATCATATCAAAAACTAAACCAACATCAAAAAATCTTCGATCATCAGCGCTCATTTGCCTCCATCAGCGGTTACAATAAAAAAATAAATACTCAAAAAAATGCAAATTACTAACTCCCTCCACAGCGCCCTACTCATCTCCAACCTAGAAAAATCCCAACACTTTTACAGCACCGTACTAAGACTGCAAAAAATCGATCGAGACTTAAAATTTCCCGGAATCTGGTATCAAATCGGAGACTTCCAGCTCCACCTAATTTTAGCAGCCACAATTATCCCAGATGCCGTAGACCATGCTAAATGGGGACGCAACCGACATCTAGCGTTTTCTGTTGCTAACTTAGAGGCTGCCAAACAGCAGTTAATCGCTCACAATTGCCAGTTTCAAATGAGCGCGTCAGGTCGATCGGCATTATTTACCCAAGATCCCGACGGCAACATCATCGAACTCAGCGAGTAACAGATGAAAATCATCGCTTATTCTTACACCGAACCGCTACTCGAAACAGCACCCGCACCGGAAATTTGGGGTCAAGAAGTCGATCGCACCTATCAAGACTTAGGAGGGCGACAACAACTGCAACAACTCCTAAAAGACTGCGAAACAGAACCAGTCAAATACCTGTTAATTCAGCGTTTTGAAGAACTCGGCGACACCGTACAGCAAGTGTGTTCGCACCTCGCCCAACTCGAAAACCTCGGCGTCGAAATCATCGTACAAGCAGAAACAGAACCGCGAAACCGCAAAAACTTGCTGCAAATCCTCGCAGAAATCCAGCGCAGCCAACACAGCCGGAGTATTCGCAAAGGACACGCCCGCAACCGCATCAAATCCCGGATTCCACCGGGTAAGGCTCCCTACGGCTACCGGCGCGGCAAAGATTGTTATACGATCGATAAATCCACCGCCCCCACCGTCAAAGACTTTTTTGAACACTTTTTAATTTACGGTTCCTTGCGAGGTTCCGTGCGGTATTTAGCCAAGAAATACAACAAGAAAATCTCTGTAAGCACCGGCCGCCGCTGGCTGACAAATCCCGCCTACCGAGGCGATTTGGAATATCAAAGCAGCCAAGTAATTTCTAATACCCACGTCCCGATTATTTCCAGAGAAGAAGCAGCCCAAATAGACAGGTTACTGCGCCGCAACCGCTGCCTTTCTCCTCGCAGCGCTAGCGCCCCACGTTCCCTCGCCGGTTTAGCAATTTGTGCAGAATGCAAATCGCCCATGACAGTTGCCAAAGTCACCTCCTACCGCCAAGAAAAAGAATACCTTTATTTGCGACCGATTAACTGTCCAAAACAACCTAAATGTAGCGGCCTTTCCTACGATGAAGTATTGCAATTAACCATCGCCGGTATTTGTCGGGATTTACCCGCTGCTGTTGCTGGATTGCAAATGCCGAATATGAATGGAATTAAAGCAGGAATTGTCAGGGCGATCGCATCGAAACAAGAAATTATAGAGCAACTTCCCGCCCTGATTGAAAGCGGCATATTAGACACCGAAACGGCAGAGTTTAGAGCCTACAAAATCCGCACCGAAATTGCCGAACTGCAAAGCAAATTGGCTCAACTACCCCCAGTAAATTTGCGAGAAACTGCCCAAACTGTTTCCCTGCCGCAATTTTGGCTCGATTTATCAGAATCAGAACGCAGGTTTTACTTTCGAGAATTTATCGATCGCATTGAAATCGTCCGGGAAAATACAAATTGGAAACTGCAAATTATTTTCATTTTTTAAGAATTAGCTCGACGTTTATTTATAGCTCCTGGGTTAGATGTCCAACTTCTTAAATAAGTGGAGTATTTGGGTACTCTATTAGTTCGCTAGGAGTGGACTTCGTTTGACAAGCATCGGTTTCTACCGCTGGATTATCTGGTTTACCTTTTAGCCAATAGACGCTCATCTCTCCTTTTCCTTTAATCGTAATCGCACCTCTTTCCTCAAATAAATACCGCTCTTTTAACAGTTCGTAAATAGCCGTAGTAACTTGAATATATCCCGGTAATCCTTGACATTCCATCCGAGAAGCAACATTAACAGTATCTCCCCACAAGTCATAGATAAATTTTTTAGTACCAATTACGCCAGCAACTACTGGCCCTGTATGAATGCCAATCCGAATTTGAAATGGTTCGCCTCTGTCAGTTTGAAAATCAGCGATCGCTTCCTGCATATCCAAGGCCATATTCGCGATCGCTTCTGCATGATCTGCCCTCGGCACCGGCAACCCCCCCGCTACCATATAAGCATCTCCAATTGTTTTAATTTTTTCCAAACCGTGTTTTTCAGTTAGTTGGTCAAACCTGGAAAAAATTTGGTTCAATACATTTACCAATTCTAGAGGTAACATTCTAGCAGCAATAGACGTAAAATCGACAATATCGGCAAAAAGAACTGTTGCTGAATCAAACCTCTGGGCAGGAGAACCCTCGCCCTTTTTCAAATTTTCAACAATCGCTGCTGGTAAAATATTCAGCAATAAATGATCCGACTTTGTTTGAGCAAGCCGTAAAGCTAGCTCCACCCCCTGCCGCTCTTTAATTTCATTTTGCAAACGATCGACAAGTTCTTGGAATTGCTTCGTTTGCTGTTGAAGTAACTGTTGTTGAGTTTGAATAGTTAACTGATTTGCCACTCGTGCCAATACTTCTTTACCGTGAAAAGGTTTAGTAATGTAGTCAACTGCTCCCACATCAAAGGCTTTCACCTTATCTACAACGTCATCTAAGGCGCTTAAGAAAATCACGGGAATGGAACTGGTTTTTGGTGAAGCTTTCAAATTTGCACATACCTCATATCCATTCATATCTGGCATCATCACGTCCAGCAAAATTAGGGTCGGCGGAAACTCTTGCACTGTAGCGATCGCCCTTTGTCCGTTCAGCGCTTTACGAACCTGATACCCTTGTTCGGTCAAGATTGTAGATAAAAGCCGCACATTATCGGGCTTATCATCAACTACTAAAATGTTGGCTTGGATTGTAGGATATTGATGGCTGTCCATGCGATCACTCACGGTAGTTTGTCAAGATAAAAGATATTAACACTTAAGAAGTTTCCCTCAAAAACACGAAGCAGTATAAATTCCGCTTTGCTCTCCTAAAAAAAGATTGCAAGGAGACGCTATTGCGGCTTAATGTTAGGTCTTTTTTAAATGAAATAGCCTCCTAAGTTTAGATTACTTGAAAACAGGTGTTTTCACACCGTCGCAACTGCTGACTGCGCTATATCTATAATGTCGTCAAATAGGAAATCCTGCACCAAAGTAGTTAAATATTGTGCTGCAAAATCAAATTCGCTCGGCATTTCCTCAATCAACTTGAGAATTTTATCGTCGCAACATTCATGAGCAGCATGAGATATCTTTTCTACCCACTCAATAGGCATTTGACAGAGTTGTGACTCTACCGATTGATTGCTAGTCCCTCCGCTAATTTTGATTTCATTTTCTTGTGGTGGTGCATCAACAGATTCCTCATAAATGTAACGCACTCCTAAAAGTTCTTCCATTTTCGCAAATAATATCTTTGCATCGAAGGGTTTACGCATGAAATCATCGCAGCCTGCTCCTAAAATAGTTTGTCGTTCCTCTTCAAAAGCGCTAGCAGTAAGAGCAACTATTACAGTTTGTTTTCCGAGAGGATGAGCTTTAATTTTTCTGGTGGCTTCATAGCCGTCCATGACAGGCATCTGCATATCCATCCAGATCAGGTGCGGTTGCCAATCCTCCCATACAGCAATAGCTTCTTCACCATCTCTAGCTGCTCGCACGATGAGGCCTAGTGGTGACAATAATCTCTCTATGACTAGGCAGTTATCCGCGCGATCGTCTACAACCAAAATCCGGTATTCTGGTTGATTCGGTGCTAAACCAATTACTTTTTTCTGCGGTTTAAGGATTTTAATCTCGCTGGGAGTGGCAAGGCTGATGTGAATATCAAACGCAAACTTACTTCCCAACTCAGGTGTACTGCTGACAGTAATATCTCCTCCCATCATTTGTACAAATTTGCGGCTAATTGGTAAACCTAATCCAGTCCCCTGTTGAGACTTTTGACCTGTTTTTGTTTGCTCAAATGGTTCAAATAACTTATTCATTTCTTCTGCGGCAATACCAAGACCCGTATCTTCAATTTCAAACTGAAGGCGTAACAATTCCGGGTGAAGGTCATTCGCGCCTACACCATCACAGTCTGCCAAGCTTTCGGACTGATTAAAACCAGTGAACCATCCGGGTTTTCTTTGTATAGCTGTGGTTTCAACCGCTAAGCTTTCGGAATGTTCAGAACCCGCGTCGGCACGTTTTCTTTGTGTGTCCAAAAACTCTGCCGTTTTAGCCCCCAAACTTTCTTGGACTTTCTTTTTCACTCGCAAAGTAACGCTACCCCTCTCTGTAAACTTGATGGCATTTCCTACAAGATTAATCAAAATTTGCCGCAATTTACCTTCATCTCCAGTAACAAAGTGTGGTACGCCGTCACACACTTCCAAATTTAGCTGCAATTTCTTAGATTTAGCTTTTAATCGAAACATTTCTTCTAAGGTTTTTAGCAAGCGCATTAAATTAAAACTGCTTTCATTAAGCTGACTTCGGCCGGCTTCAATTTTGGACATTTCCAAAATGTCATTAATTAGGGCAAGCAAGTGTTCACCGGCACGATTAATAATTTCTAGGTGCTGCTGGTGTTGATTGTTGAGAGATGAATCGCGCACCATCACCTGACTAAATCCGAGAATGGCATTCAGAGGAGTCCGCAATTCATGGCTCATAGAAGAAAGGAATTCGCTCTTGGCGCGGTTAGCTGTATCAGCAGCTACGACAGCTTTTTGTAATGCTGTTTCTGCTAATTTACGTTCGGCAAGTTCTGTTTTGGCTTGTTCAAAAAGGGTGGATTGCTGGAGGGCAATTGCTAGCTGCACGGAAATTTGCTGCAGAGATTCTATCTCAGAAGAGGTCCAATGCCTGTAACTGCGGCAGTGATGAGCAATTAGTAGCCCCCATAGTTTTTCACCTTGCAAAATGGGAACCACGAGGTTAGCTTTAATTTCCAAATCGCTCAGTAAATTAACATGGCACTCTGAAAGACCTGACGTATAAATATTGTCGATCGCGCGCAGGTGTCCCTTCTGGTAAACAGAGACGTAGCCTTCTCGAAAACAAGGGTCATTAATGTCTATTCCCAAAATCGACATCGTACCGACAGCTACAGACTCGACGGCTATAAATCCACTCCAATCTGGATTAAAGCGGTAAATAACTGTTCTATCAGTTGACAAAAACTGCCGGATTTCTTCAACAGCCATTGTCATTACTTCTTCTAGGTTAAGAGACGAACGAATTCGCTCTTGAATGGAATTCACGAGTCGCTCCCTTTTTACTTGTTGCTGCAAAGCTGCTTCCGCCTGTTTGCGAGCAGTAATATCTACTCCATAACCCACGCACTCCACAGGTATGCCAGCAGAATTTTTGACTAACTTGATCTCATCGTAGATCCAGCGATAACTACCGTTTTTGTGCCGTTCGCGGTATTCGTAGGAAATCGATTCTTTTTCCAAAATCTGAGCGTATGCAGTAGCAACCATCTCTCGATCTTCTGGATGAACCAGGCTATGCCAATCAAGGGAACCATCAACCAATTCTCGCGCTTCGTAACCAATCATTGAAACAACATTATCGCTGACAAATGTTACATCATAATTTCCCCCTAATTTGCAGCTAAAAATCACCGCCGGAGTAGTCGCCAGCAAATATTGCAAGCGTTCGGTGACAGAACGCAAGTTTAACTCGGCTTGCTTGCGATCGCGAGCTTCCATTGCTAAAGCTGCGATCTGCGCCACATAGCTAGCGAAGCTTTGTTCGTCGAGCGTCCAATTCCTGGTCGTTCCCTGATGTTCTAAACAAATTACACCCGCAATTTGCCCTTTATGGGTAATAGGGACATCTAGCATCGACGAGATGTTTAAAGGCATCAAATAAGATTCGCTAAATTCTAGGGTGCGCGGATCGGTTTTGGCATCAACCGCTGCGATCACCTGTTCTTTATTCAAAGCTTGGAAATAGCTAGGATAGTCAGCAACTTTCATTTCTGCACCCGCGCTGTGTTTATTGGGCGTCAGTTCGTAAATATCCGCACAGCACATTGCGGCTCTATCTTCCTGATAAAACCAAATACTTGCCCGCTCAACATTCAGAGTACGGGTTGCCATTTGCGTAATCTCTCTCAAAGCCTCGCCAATATTTCCCTCGTATATACTAGAATTTTTTGCTAATTCTAGCAAACCATTTTGTTGTTCAGTTAACCTAGTTTCTCGTTCGCGCAAAGCAGATTCAGCGGCTATTCTTTCTCTTATTTCTGCTTCTAAATAACCATTGATTTCTGTCAACTGTACGGTACGCTCTTGGACTTTAATTTCTAAATCATCATAAGCGTGGCGCAGCGCTAATTCAGCATCTTCACGCACCCCAATCTCTGTCTGCAACTTGCGATTTATGGTCTCTAATTCTTGGGGTGTTTTTAAAGACAAAAACTGGGGCAATAGTGTTACCATCGAGGCGGCGGTGAAGCAGGAAACCAGTGCAGTAATTCCTTTTTCAATCCCCGACAGCCAATAAGCGGAATGCCACAACGTCCAAATGTCTAGCAAGTGGCCCGTGCCGCACAGAATAATAAATGCACCAAATAAAGCAAATATTCTTAAAAAAGGAACATCGCGCCGCTTGAAAATAAAATAAATTAGCATCGCCGGAATTGAATAGTAGGCGATCGCGATTAAAAAGTCCCCAGTTACGTGCAGCCAGACTAAAGGCGTTTGCCAAAGATAGCAATGACCGTGAGGCATATACTGAGTTGGGGAAAAGATATTTTTGAGTGCTTCCCACATAATACTTGTTATTGGTAGATAATATGGATTTGATGATGCCTAAGTTAGGCCAAAAATAAAAGAAACCGAAAATTGTAGCTGGATTCAGCATTATTTATTAACGCCTCAACCCAGCTTGTTCATAACAGCTTGCTTCTGCACTAGTTGGCGCTCGCTAAATTGCGATCGCAAAGGAATTTCAATGATAAACTCAGTACCTCTCCCAACCTCGGAAGTGCAGCGCAAATAACCTTCATGGGCTTGAATAATCTGATAAGAAATCGCCAAACCCAGCCCGGTACCAGCACCGATAGGTTTTGTTGTATAAAATGGATCGTAAATTTTAGCGATCGCATCATAATCTATGCCAGTGCCATTATCAGCAATGTGAATCTGCACCCACTTGCCATCAACTAAAAGAGTGCGGATGCGAATTTTTAGCAGTGGGCAAGAAATGTTTTGTAAGTGGTCACAGCAATTATTTTCCCAATAGCCGTTAGTCGCATATCCCTGGTGTACAATCTGTTCTAAAGCATCAATAGCATTAGAACAAATATTCATAAATACTTGGTTAAGCTGCCCCGCGTAGCATTCTAATAGTGGCAAATCTCCATACTCTTTAATCACTTGGATAGGAGGACGGTTTGGTTGTTCTTTCAAGCGGTGCTGCAAAATCATTAAAGTGCTATCGAGACCTTCATGGATATTTACCTTTTTCATGTCAGCTTCGTCTAATCGGGAGAAAGTCCGTAAAGATTTAACAATCTCCCTAATTCGCTCTGCTCCAATTTTGAGCGAACCAAAAAGTTTTTGCAAGTCTTTTAAAATAAAATCGAGTTCGATAGTGTGAATCTTGTCGGCAATTTCCGGCGCAGGAGTGGGGTAATAAATTTGATAAGCTTTAATCAATGCCACAAGCTCTTTAATGTATTCCTCCGCAGGAATCAGATTGCCATAAATGAAGTTAACAGGGTTATTGATTTCGTGAGCAATGCCAGCTACCATTTGACCCAAAGAGGACATTTTTTCAGTTTGCACGAGTTGAGCTTGAGCGCCTTTAAGTTGTTGCAGAGCGTTCTCTAAGTGCTGAGTTTGTTCTAGCAGTTTAGCTTCCGAGTGCCGCAATAAATTTTCCGCCAAAGAGCGATCGCGATTTTCCTGTAGCAAAAGTTCATTGGTGGATTCTAAAGCGATCGTCCTCTCCATCACCCGTTTTTCCAATTCTAGCATTAATTCCGAGAGTGCTTCTTGAGCTTGTTTGCGCTCACCAATTTCTTTTTGTAAAGCCAAATTTGCCACCGCTAATTGATCGGGACTGGGGATAGCCAAGATTTTTGGGATTAGTTCGACTAGCACTGCAGCTGTAGATAGCGAAATCAGCGCTGTAATCCCTTTAAGAAAACCAGAGAACCAATAATTAGGATGCCACAGCGTCCATATTTCCATAATATGGGTAATCCCGCAGCAGATTATAAAAGAGCCAAACAGCAGAAAAACCCAGTCAAAAGGCAAGTCTTGCCGCTTTTTGACAATATAAATCAGCGTGATCGGTATCAAAAAATAAGCGACGGCTATCAAACCATCGGACAAAACGTGTAGCCCAACTAATTCCGGTTTCCACAAGTAGCAATGACCGTGAGGAATAAAATAATTTGAAAACATTTCATCAACCATTTGCATCAAATTAACTCGGTTATTTGCTAATCTTTTTTAAAGCTGGTTACAGGATAATTTTAAAAACGGCTGGCACAAAAATAAGAATTAGAGTTTCGGAATTAACACTTGTGATGAGTAGATGCAGCAAGATGAAACTACTGTTAATCAAATTAACATCAATCGACTCAGCTTTAGCAAAGTCAACTGTCACATTATTAATTCTGCCTTCACTACCAACTGTGACACCGGCATGACATTTTCGCCAGCTAGCGAGAAAAACTGAGCGCAAATCCCTTTCCAGTAGGAGCGCCAGCGCCCATTGAAATTAGGTTATAGCACTCAGCGATCGGTCACGCAACGGGGTAATCACCTGATTTAACGGATTTCACGGATTTAACTTAATGAAGAGAACCTTTATCAAAAACCTGTAGAGGTGGGTTTACTCTTGTACCCTTGAAGAGTGCAGGCAGGTTAAATACACCCGCCCCCTCCCCGCGAGGGAATTCTTTATTGATAGTGATACTCTTCGGGGGAGATTTAACCGATTTGACCAATTACCCCATGAACAATGTCGCTACAGGATCGTGTCCCAATCCAATAGGCGATCGCTCGGAGCTTTACACTCAATCATAAGTGATAATATCAACGATACACTTATATGGTTATTGCCAGTTATGACGATAGATGAGGTACTACAGCTAACTCGTGTGCGATTACAAAAAGATTTATATCCCGTACAAGAAATCATACTCCGCCAAGTTTGGGAAGGAAAGACTTATACAAGTATCGCATCTGCCTCTCATTACGGAGAGCATTACCTGAGAAACATCGCCTCATCCTTGTGGCAATCTCTCTCTCAAATCTTGCAGACATCTATTAGCAAATCAAATTTTCGCTCTTGTGTAGAATCACGTTCCCTGACTACAGAGGAACGAGAATTAATTGAAGCATTCACCCGCAGCAAATGCCTAGCAACACCTTTAGAATTTCCCGGCTCTCCCGTGCCCCTAGATTCGCCATTTTATATCCCTCATCCGCTAATTGAAGAACTCGCCTATCGAGAGATTACCAAACCAGGAAGTGTGCTGCGGATTAAAGCTCCCAGGAAGATGGGAAAAAGTTCCCTTCTGCTACGGATTTTAGATCGCGCGACTTCTCTTGACTATCGAACTGTAAGTTTAGATTTTCAGCAAGCCGAGGAAGCTGTCTTAGCCAATCTCGATAAATTTTTACGCTGGTTTTGTGCCAACATCAGCCGTCACCTAGAATTACCACCTCTATTAGATGATTATTGGGATGAAGACATGGGTAGCAAAGTAAGCTGCACCATTTATTTGCAACAATATATTTTAGCAGAAATGAGTACCCCTCTTGTGTTAGCTTTAAATGAAGTAAATATAATTTTTGAGTATCCAAAAATTGCCCGAGAATTTTTGCCGCTGCTGCGAAGCTGGCATGAAGAAGCAAAGCGGATTGAAACTTTGGGAAAACTGCGGTTAATCGTTTTTCACTCCACAGAAATTTATATTCCTTTAAAGCTCACTGAATCGCCTTTTAATGTCGGTTTACCGCTGCAATTGCCCTATTTTACAGAAGAGCAGATACTTGCTTTAGCCCAGCGTCACGGACTAGATTGGACAGAGGGTTCCGATGCCGATCGACTCATGGCAATGGTGGGGGGACATCCTTATCTGGTGCGGCTAGCTCTTTACCACCTCTGTCAAAACAATGTAACCCTAGATCAGCTACTACAAGAAGCTCCCACAATAGCAGGAATTTATAAAGATTACTTGCGGAGTTTTTGGGCAACATTGCAAGAGTATCCCGAACTTGGGGTTGCACTTAAACAAGTGGTAAAATCAGAACACGGAGTGGAATTAGATCCGATAGTGGCTTCTAAATTATTTAGTATGGGGCTGATTTATATCGATAACAACCGCTGTACGCTAAGCTGCGAGTTGTACCGCCTCTATTTTGGTTCGCACAACTTTATTTAGTTATTGCCCCACCTGAAAAATTTGTTCTGCCGTTAAGTTTAAATCCGGGAAAGCAAGCGATCGCACCACATCATCACCTCTAAACTGATTAACTATATACTCACCGTCAACCAATTGGTTTACGTAAATAGTTGGTTGCTTGGGGTTGCCAATATATCTTCTGCCACCTAAACCTAAATAATCGACAATCCAGTATTCATGAATTGCCAATTTTTCATATTCTGCTAAATTTATTAAGTAGTCATTTGGCCAATTCGTACTCACGATTTCGATGACTAAACGGATATTTTCACCTCTGGTAATAGTCGAGCGCTTTTTCCACATTGGTTCCGTTTCAATTTGTTGCCAATCTAATACCATCACATCTGGGCTGTAGCCAGACTTATCAGAATCAATAGCCTTAATAATTCCTTGTCGGGGAATGAAATAGGGCAAAGTCAAACGTTTAATTTCTACTCCCACTTCAATGGCAAGTAAGCCCCCTACTTTTTCGTGAGTTCCAGTTGCTTGGATTTCTATAACAGTTTCATCCTATCCTGTAGTTCAAAGCGACCTTCACCCTCTGGATACCAGTCCAGAAACTCGTCTAGGGTCATTTGTTTAGATTGGGTCGGTTGTTCTTGAACGAGCATATTGATTCTCCTTGTTTGCTGTTAATTTCAATGTTAATATAAATTAAAAAGATTAGGCGATTTATATTGTAAAATAACTTCCACTCGTTACTTGGTCAATATTATTTTTAAATAAAATACTCTAAAAACGTAACTTTTAAGGAGGGATTATAATTAAGTAGGGAGGGTGACAAACATTAAGGATCGGACTACCTCTTTTTATAAACTTTCACCTTTCAACCCACCCATCAACCGCATGACCCAAGTAACATACCAAATTGGTGGCAGTCTCGCCAGTGATGCGCCTACATACGTAGTGCCACAAGCCGATTCCGAACTTTATGAAGCCTTAAAACTCGGCGAGTTTTGCTACGTCCTCAACTCCCGACAAATGGGCAAATCTTCCCTTCTCGTTCGCACCTTCCATAGATTGCAAGCAGAGGGATTTCAATGCAGTACGATCGACATGACCCCTATGGGCAGCGAAAACATTACTCCCTTACAGTGGTATAAAGGAATCGTTGGGGATTTAAAGCGTGGCTTTTATCTTTTAGGGTAATTTAACTTGAAAACCTAGTGGGAAGAACAAGAAGAAGTTTCTCTCCCGCAAAGATTGAGTCAATTTATTGAAGACATATTATCAGCGAGATTTCCGGAGGAGCGAATTTTTATATTTGTCGATGAAATTGATAGTATTTTAAGTTTATATTTTCCAGTTGATGACTTTTTTGCCTTGATTTGTTATTGTTACAACCAACGCGCCATTAATCCAGAATACAATCGAAATACCTTCGCGATTTTCGGGGTAGCTACGCCCCGCGATTTAATAGTAGATAAAAATCGCACTCCTTCAGTCTATGGCTTAACCGCCAAGGCGGTTGCTATAAAAAAGCCGCAGGTAAATGCAGATGAAAAGTTCATAATCTGCGTTGAACTGCGGTTTCACAACAAAAAGGAGCTTAGTAAAAAAAATTTAGGAGATTTTGGTCCGCTTGCGCTTAGCCGCCAACAAACCACTCGCGCCAAGAGCAAGTCCTAACATCGTGGTGGGTTCTGGTACTGGTTGGACTGTGAGTTCGTAGTTGCCGTTGTGAGAAATTCCGTCGTCTGCTGCTGTAAGTCCCGACCCAGTGGCGTTAAAGCTGTACTTGTATTGAGTCACGCCGCCGTAGGTCACTTTGATAACTTCGCTCGCTTGTAGCGGTTTGGTGCCCAATATCCCCACGACACTAGACGGTAGGGATTTTAGTAATAGTGTTTTTGCATCGAAGTGACCGGCTAAGCCAATCTTAATATCACTGGTAGCGGTGTCCTGATTCACATAAGAAACGTTGGAGTCACTGAATCGTTGGAAGACGCCTGCATTTAAACCGGTATTGTAGATGGTTGAACCGAATAGACTAATCACGCTGCTGAACCCGTTAGCAGCAAAGACATCCTTAAACCATCTGTTAGCGAGGTTATCTGCCCCATAACTGGTGTCATAGGTACCTTTTTTGGTTGTAAACCAGTCTGCTCCATTCAGGCTGCTGAGGATAAGATTCATGCCGAAGAGGGAGCCGGTCAAGCTCGTAATGGGAGCTGTCTTGAAATTGGTAAGACCGACAGAAGAAAAGGGAGTCGTGTACAAGCTCGTTTCGCTATTGGCAAACAGTTCGACGTTCCCACCAGGGCTCGCCGCGGAACCTTCTAATACAGTGGATAAAGAGGCTGAGTCGTCGCGAACCGTTTGATTACCAACTTGTTTGTAGAGCAAGTAGTCAGTGCCGGCTGTTCCAGAGACAGTAGGGTTTGTTAAAGAGGCAGCAAAAGATGAGGCCGCTGTGATTGCGCTCATGCTAGCCACTAATGAAGTGCTCATTAAAAATTTCCACGCTGCCTTTGCCATAATAATACCTCCGAGGGATGACTGTTTGTCTGTTATATTTGTAACTCTCTTTTGGGTGTAATTATGTAAAGGTTGGGCTAATTTTTGGTGGGGAAAATGTAAAGATTAGGTAAATCTAGGACTTAAGGATTGACAAAAAACATTATCTATGCGTTCTACATCGTGCCATCACTGCTAAGGTTCGCAAAAATATACTCACGGACAACTAAAGTGAACAGATTTCTTTGGACTTCATACCAATTGCTAATTATCTTTTTAGAGCGCATCAACTCCAATTTGATAAAGGCGTGAAGTGAGGAAAATATGTGAGTCTCGATCGCGAAGGTGTCTCTCACAATGAACCGACAAATTGCACATACTTGTTTGAGGGCTATATGAAAGTTTCAATGCCCCAATGAACATCGTGAATGGTGATTAATTCACTTCGACTTGTCTCTTTTCTCTTTAAGCTTGGACGGCTAGGGCAGATATAAAATATAATTTAAAATATAATTTCTCTAGTCTTATTTTTTAAAGTCTTTCCTAAACAACTTTATAAATTAAAATTATTTTAGGCGAGTCATTGATCGTTCAGATTCAATTTCCAAAGTGCTTATATGGTAATATTTTCCGGCTCATTTTACACGATAACAATTAAATATCAACTATGAAAGATTACTCTTACCAAATTGGTGGCAGTCTCACAACTGATGCGCCTACCTATGTCCAACGACAAGCAGATATCGAACTTTATGATGCCTTAAAACTCGGCGAGTTTTGCTACGTTCTCAATTCCCGGCAAATGGGCAAATCTTCCCTTCTCGTTCGCACCCTGCACCGACTGCAAGCCGAAGGGTTTCAGTGCAGTACGATCGACATGACCCGCATCGGCAGCGAAAACATTACTCCCTTACAGTGGTACAAAGGAATTGTTGGGGATTTGTGGCGCAGTTTCCATCTTGTAGGAAAAGTCAATTTAAAAACCTGGTGGCAAGAACAAGAAGAAGTTTCTCTCCTGCAAAGATTGAGTCAATTTATTGAAGAGGTATTATTAGCAAGATTTCCTAACGAGCGAATTTTTATATTTGTCGATGAGATTGATAGTATTTTAAGCTTAGATTTTCCCGTCGATGACTTTTTCGCCTTGATTCGTTATTGTTACAACCAACGAGCCATTAATCCAGAATACAACCGAATTACTTTCGCGATTTTCGGAGTAGCTGCACCCAGCGATTTAATCGCCGATAAAAATCGGACACCTTTTAATATCGGACAAGCAGTAGATTTGCCCGGTTTTTCCTTGGAAGAAGCCTCTCCTTTAACTCAAGGGTTAGAGAGTGTAGTTAGTAATGCCGAGGCAATTATTAAATCAATATTAGCTTGGACTTCTGGGCAACCATTTTTGAGCCAAAAGCTGTGTCAATTGATAGTAATAGCGACGCGAGAATCTCACACTGACGTGCTGATGATTCCACCTGGAACAGAAGGATTTTTTGTGGAATCGGTCGTGCGATCGCGCATCATCGAGAATTGGGAATCTCAAGACGAACCGGAGCATTTAAAGACGATACGCGATCGCATCCTGAGAAATGAGCAACGTGCTGGCAGACTACTAGGCATCTATCAAAAAATCTTACAAGGAGTGGAAGTACCCACGGATGACTCGCGAGAACAGGTAGAACTATTGCTGTCTGGTTTGGTAGTAAAATATCAGGGGTTTTTACAGGTAAGAAACCAGATTTATCAAGAAGTATTTAACAAAAAATGGGTAGAAAAACATCTCGCTTCCTTGCGTCCATACTCTCAAGCCTTTGATGCTTGGATAACGTCCAAGCAGACCGATAAATCCCGACTGTTGCGCGGACAGGCATTGAAAAATGCTCAAGCTTGGGCCCAGGGTAAAAGTTTGAGTGACTTAGATTATCAGTTTTTAGGCGCTTCTGAAGAATTAGACCGAAGAGAAATGCAGGTAGGATTGGAAGCAGAACGGGCTAAAGAAATTGAAGCCAGACTAACAGAAGAACAAAAAAGATTAGCTGTAGAGAAAAAAAGTTCTAGGCGGCAAAGGTTTTTGCTTTTTGTAGTAACTATAGCATTAATTATCGCCTGTGCATTGGGGCTAGCGGTGTATTTTCAGTATCGGCAAACTGCTGTCAGCGAAATCAAAGCGATCGCCAAATCTTCCGAAGCACTATTCGCCTCAAATCAAAAATTAGACGCATTCATAGAGGCAATCAGAGGAAAGCGACAACTACAAAAGTTAGGTGGTGTAGACCCAGAACTCGAACGCTCAGTTAAAGAAGCTCTCCATCAAGCTGTTTATGGAGCAGTTGACTATAATCATTTATCGGGGCATGACAATGTGGTTAATGATGTAACTTTCAGCCCTGATGGGGAACTCATCGCCTCAGCTTCTGCCGATAAAACGATCGATCTTTGGGAAAAAGACGGTACAAAACTAGGAATACTTCAAGGACACAACAATGCAGTTTGGGGAGTTGTATTTAACCCCAGAGGGGAGCTAATTGCTTCGGGTTCTGGGGATAAAACAGTCAAACTTTGGCGCAAAAACAGTACAAAATCACAAATGGGAAAGCCGAGTTATACCTTGTGGCAGACCTTAAAAGGACATATCGATAACGTTACACAAGTCGCGATCGCTCCTAACAATCAGATTATTGCTTCGGCTTCTAAAGATAAAACAATTAAACTCTGGAGTACAGACGGTCAACTGCTGAGAACTCTCACCGGACATACAGATGAAGTTGACAGCGTTGCCTTGAGTCCAGACAGTCAAATTATTGCATCTGCTTCTAAAGATCAAACTATCAAACTCTGGAATGCAGACGGCAAACTGCTGAGAACTCTCACCGGACATACAGATAGAGTCAAGAATGTTGCCTTTAGCCCTCAAGGAAATCTCATCGCCTCGGCGAGTTGGGATAAAACGGTCAAACTTTGGCACCTGGATGGAACTTTAGTCCAAACCCTAACTGGACACAGCGATGCCGTGACCAAAATCGCTTTTAACCCTCAAAGTGCTTTGCTTGCCTCGGCAAGTCTAGACAGAACAGTCAAATTGTGGCAGCTTGACGGCACTCTGCTAAAAACCCTGCTAGTCGCTAAGGATGTCGTCTCTGGATTGGCTTGGAGTCCTGACGGGCAAATCTTCGCCTCATCCAGTTGGGATGGCCCGATCGCACTCTGGAAGCTTGATGACAGTTTGCTTAAGACTCTTAACGGACATCAAGCATCAATTTACACCATAAAATTTAGTCCTGATGGTAAGACAATTGCCACCGCCAGTCGTGACAATACCGTTAAACTTTGGCAGCTTGATGGTAGCTTAATTCGCACTTTCCCCAAACAAGCTGATAAAGTTTTCGGAGTAGATTTCAGCCCAAAGGGAGACTCGATTGCTACAGGCGGTTATGACAGCACTGTTCGATTGTGGCGACTAGATGGAACCTTAATCAAGACTTTTACTGGACATCAAGGTAGAGTTTTCGCGGTGGATTTCCACCCAGACGGACAGTCACTCGCTTCGGCGGGTGAGGACAAAACGGTTAAAGTCTGGAGGATTGACGGCACCCAATTGGCAACTCTCAAAGGGCATACCGATCACATTAATGGAGTTGCCTTTAGTCCAGATGGAAAGCTCATTGCCTCTGGTAGTGTGGACGGCACTGTCAAACTTTGGCAGTGGGATAATGCGATCGCCTCTGGAAAGCCCAGCTACAAGCTTCTACACACTTTAACAAGCCATCGCCGTCAGGTAGCTGGAGTGGCATTTAGCCCTGACGGCAAGACTCTCGCTTCAGCGGGTATGGATAGCATGGTGAGACTTTGGCGGTTGGATGGTACAGAAATCAGAGCCTTAAAGGGACACAAAAATGGGGTATTCGGAGTGGCATTTAGCCCCGATGGCAAGACTCTCGCCTCAGCAAGTTTTGACGGCACTGTCAAACTTTGGAGGTACGATGGTCAAGAGCTTGAAACTTTAAAGGGACATAGCGATGGGGTGTTCGGAGTGGCATTTAGCCCTGATGGGAAGTTAGTCGCCTCAGCCAGTCAGGATACCACAGGAATTGTCTGGAATTTAGAGCGAATTTTCCAGCTCGATTTTCTCCAGTATGGATGCGATTGGGTCGGAAATTATTTGCGAACAAATGCTGATGTGAAGGGGGAGGACAGACATTTGTGCGATGCAGTGGGCGATCGCTAAACTATCCGAAACAATTAATTATCAATTATGAAAGATTACTCTTACCAAATTGGTGGCAGTCTCACAACTGATGCGCCTACCTATGTCGAACGACAAGCAGATATCCAACTTTATCAAGCCTTAAAACGAGGGGAGTTTTGCTACATTCTCAATTCGCGGCAAATGGGCAAATCTTCCCTTCTCGTTCGCACCTTCCATCGATTGCAAGCCGAAGTATTTCAATGCAGCACGATCGACATGACCCGTATCGGTAGCGAAAACATTACTCCTTTACAGTGGTATAAAGGAATCGTTGGGGATTTATGGCGCAGTTTCAATCTTGTAGGAAAAGTTAATTTAAAAACCTGGTGGCAAGAACAAGAAGAAGTTTCTTTATTGCAAAGATTGAGTCAATTTATTGAAGAAATTTTATTAGCAAGCTGCCCTAACGAGCGAATTTTTATATTTGTCGATGAAATTGATAGTATTTTAAGTTTAGATTTTCCCGTCGATGATTTTTTCGCCTTGATTCGTTATTGTTACAACCAACGAGCCATTAATCCAGAATACAATCGGATTACCTTCGCAATTTTCGGAGTAGCTACGCCCAGTGATTTAATCGCCGATAAAAATCGGACACCTTTTAATATCGGAGTGGCGATCGATTTGTCAGGATTTAGCTTAGAAGAAGCGCAACCATTAGCGAAAGGGCTAGAAAATGTCATAGCCAATCCGCAAGCAGTTCTTAAAGAAATCTTAGATTGGACGGGAGGACAGCCCTTTTTAACGCAAAAAATATGTGAATTAGCAGTAAAAATGGCGCGGGAAGCCCACACGGGTGATTTAAAAATTCCACCGGGAACAGAGGGATTTTTTGTGGAAGCGTTGGTGAGAAAAAACATCATCCAGAATTGGCAATCGCAAGATGAACCCGAGCATTTAAAGACAATCCGCGATCGTCTCATTCGCAACGAGCAACGCACGGGACGTAGCTTAGGCATCTATCAGCAGCTCTTACAAGGAAGTGAAATTGAAGCGGATGATAGTCGAGAGCAGACCGAACTGGTGCTATCGGGTTTGGTAGTAAAACAACAAGGTTTGTTGAAGGTAAGAAACCCGATTTATCAAGAAGTCTTTAACTTGGAATGGGTAGAAAAACAGTTAGGGCAACTGCGCCCTTACTCCCAAGCTTTCAATGCTTGGATCGCTTCAAAACAACAGGATGAATCGCGACTGTTGCGCGGACAAGCGCTAAAAGACGCTTCCTACTGGGCGCAGGGAAAAAGTTTGAGCGATTTGGACTATCAATTTTTAGCAGCTTCTGGTGAATTAGACAAGTTGGAAATGCAGCAAGCACTGGAAGCAGAACGAGTAAAAGAAGTCGAAGCACGACTGGTAGAAGAACGCAAGCGCGTAGCTTATGAAAGAAAGACAGCACAGCGACAGCGCAAGTTTATTGCAGCGTTGAGTGGGTTGCTGATAGTTGCGATCGCATCCGCCATTTTCGCCCTCGGGCAATATTACCGCGCCGCCAAAAGCGAAATACAAGCCCTCAGCATCTCCTCCACAGGGCAATTCGCCTCCCAACAGCGATTAGACGCCCTCGTCACTGCCATCAAAGCCAGACGCAGGCTCGATCGCCTCCCTAATTCCAACCCCCAGTTGCGATCGCAAGTTCGACAAGTGCTGCAACAGGCCATCTACGGAACGGCAGAATTCAATCGCCTGACGGGGCATTCCAGCGTGGTTCTGGGCCTTGATATCAGCCCAGACGCCCAACTCATCGCCACCGGCGGCGGCGACCGAACAGTCAAGCTGTGGCAGCGGGACGGTGCGCTGCTCCACAACCTGCAACACCAGGCTGCTGTCTTCGGGCTCAAATTCAGTCCCGACAGCCAGCGCCTGGTCACATCCAGTCTCAACGGCAGCATTTATCTGTGGGATCGAGACGGCAAGCTCCTCAAAACCTTTCAGGGACACAGCGCTGCAATATGGGACATTGCCGTCAGTCCGGGCGGCGATCGCATTGCCACTGGCAGCGAAGACAGCACGATTCGCCTGTGGGACTTTAATGGCAAACTGATCGAGACACTAAGCGGACATCAAGGTGGGGTTTGGGGTCTTGCCTTCAGTTCGGATGGAAACCTGCTCGCCTCTAGTAGCACCGACGGTACGGTCAAGGTCTGGACCAAGGACGGCAAAGGAGTGAGAACTCTGGAAGGGCACCCGGCTGCCGTTTGGGACGTTAAGTTCGCCTTCCTCGCAGACAGTGACGGCACAAAACGTCTCGCTATTCTCTCTGCCAGCGCTGACAACACGGTTAAAATCTGGCAGCCCGACGGAACGCTGCTCTCCACTCTCAGGGGTCACAGTTCGGAAGTGTTGGAAATTGCCGTCAGCGATTCAGGCGATGTCATTGCTTCCGCCAGCGCAGACGGAACCATCAACCTCTGGAAGCCGGACGGGACGCTGTTGAAAGTCCTCAAAGGGCATCAATCTGGAATCCGCGGCGTTACCTTTATTCCCAACACTCAAATCGCTGTCTCCGCCAGCGACGACAATACCGTCCGGCTATGGAACCCGACAAACCCTTTCTCGAAAGTCCTGTACGGACATAGCGGCATCATTTGGGATGTAGACTTCAGCCAGGACGGTCAGATGTTAGCTTCGGCTAGTTCGGATGGCAGCTTCAAAGTGTGGGCAAAAGACGGTACGTTGCTGAAGTCTTTGGCGGGATACAAGGCTCCCGTTTACTCGGTTGCT
The DNA here is from genome assembly GCF_036701355.1 of Microcoleus sp. Pol12B3. Lineage (NCBI taxonomy): Bacteria > Bacillati > Cyanobacteriota > Cyanophyceae > Oscillatoriales > Microcoleaceae > Microcoleus > Microcoleus sp. Pol12B3. The sequence goes on along the minus strand of NZ_JAUBQS010000044.1, from coordinate 935 downwards.
TTCGTCTCTCCTGCTAGCTTTGCCAAAGAAGATATCTCGCCTGTACTCGCTTTTGCTGGTACAGATAAAACGATTAAACTCTGGCAGTTCGACGGGACGCTGCTGAAAACCATAACAGGACATGGGGCGAGCGTTTGGGATGTCTCCGTCAGTCCAGACGGTCAGTTCTTCGCTTCTGCCAGCGACGACAAAACCGTCAAACTGTGGAAGCCAGACGGCACTTTGCTGAAAACGTTCACAGGACATCAGGCTAGGGTTTACGATGTGGACTTTACCCCCGACGGAAACAGGCTGGTTTCTGTCAGTGCAGATGGCACAGTTCGGTTGTGGAGTATGGACGGTCGCTTGAACAAGACTTTGAAAGGTCATCGCAGTGGAATTTGGGAAGTGGCTGTCAGTCCAGACGGTCGGACTTTGGCAAGTGCGAGCATGGATGACACGATTAAACTTTGGACGATCGATGGCACGTTGCTGAAAACTATCAAGGGAAATACTAGAGGCATGATGGCGGTTGATTTAAGTCCAGACGGTCAAATGCTGGTGGCGGGAGGCGCATCTGGCGCTGTCAAACTCTGGAAAATTGACGGCACGGAAATAACGACGCTAACCCGACATGAGGGGAATGTTTGGGCGGTGGCGTTTAGTCCCGATGGCAAACAAATTGCTTCTGTTGGGGACGATCGCACGGTGATTTTATGGGATCTAGAGCGCATTCTCAAACTCGATGAACTGGGTTATGCGTGCGATCGCGTGGGAGATTATCTGCGAACAAATGGTGATGTGAAGGAGGAGGACAGACATTTGTGCGATCGGGTGGGCGATCGCTAAATTATCCCAAACAATTAACTATCAATTATGAAACCCACATTCCGCAGATATTTAAGCAGAGAGAAAGGAAGATAGATTCGGCAACACAAAACCCCCAAACGATTGCT
>NZ_JAUBQS010000141.1:0-3490 GCF_036701355.1 Microcoleus sp. Pol12B3 | reverse complement strand
CGTGATGCTATTTCTGCCCATTCTTGTGACTTGGCTCGGCCTGAGCTTATTCCCCTTTTGCAGACCTGAATCCTTACAATCTTCTTAAAATTAGCATCGGGAAATCAAGCCGACTCATCATGCTTTGGTCAAATAGCGGTAGATTACCAAAAACAACTAGAAGTAGATAGTTTGATGGTAGCAGACTGTGCTTTATATACGGAATCAAACCTGAAATTAATCTCACAATTGCGCTGGTTGTGTCGAGTACCTTTAAGTATAAAATCAGCCGAAACATTAATATCAACCTTACCAGAATCTGAATTGACGGCTAGTAAATTACCAGGATATAGATGGGGAGAAAAAATAGTAACTTATGCTGGAATAGAGCAAAGATGGCTAGTGGTAGAGAGCGCAGCCAGAAAGGAATCAGACTTGGGTAAACTCTCCCAAAAAATTGTCAAAGCCGAAGAAAAAGTTGTCAAGGATGTGAACAAGCTATCAAAAGATAAATTTGCTTGTAAGGCTGATGCAATCAAGGCACTATCAAAATTATCTCAATCATTTAAATATCACCAAATTGAGCAGTATCAAGTCACTGAAGTTACAGCCAACGCACAAAAAAATCAACCAGAAAAATTTTATCAAATCGCCGCGACCGTATGCAGAAATGAAACTAAAGTTAATACCGAAATCAAGAGTGCAGGACGTTTTATTTTAGCGACCAATGTTTTAGATTCTCGCCTACTCAGTAACGATGAAATGCTCAGGGAGTATAAAGCCCAGCAATCATGTGAGAGGGGATTTGGTTTTCTGAAAGACCCTTTGTTTTTTGCCGATAGTATATTTCTCAAAAGTCCAGAGAGAATAGAATCATTAGCGATGATTATGGGTTTATGTTTGCTGGTCTACACCCTAGCTCAACGGCAAATACGAGCGGCTTTAAAAGCGTCTCAATCAAAGATTAAAAATCAGTTAGGTAAACCAACTGACCGCCCGACATTAAGGTGGATATTTCAATGCTTCCAGTCTATTCATTTAGTTCGACTAGAGCGAGAAACGCGGGTTTATAATTGGAGTCAACAGCGAGAGTTTATCCTAAATTTATTACCATAAGATTGTCTTTATTACTATAAATTTCTTACTTAATTATTGCTATATTACTGCTATTATATTACATCAACTAAGGCGCTATTCGCTTTGATTAATAGCGCTCTGTTAAGATGGCAAAAATCTCCTTGGCTCACTTCTATTTATTAAGCTAATTTATCAATTATGTATTTAATATCTTGATTTATTTATCTAATGCCAAGCTAAATGCCTCTCTTGCTTATTGCTGCTTGTTGAGAATAGGTTTTGATGCCGTTTTTGATCATTCATCGCTGCTTGAATCTCTTTTTTGAGGAAAAATGTCTCTTTTTATGCAAGCTTTGCTTTTTGATCTCCGTAATTTCCGATTGTGACAGTTGAGGGTGCGGAATGTGGGCTATAATATCTGACTCTAACTTATGGGGGGTACAACCCCTCATTGTTTTAGCAAGTCTTTAAAATTAGCCATTTTTTGTAAAGATTTAGGTTTAATGTTGACTTACGATTACTTTTATGATTCATAAAATAGCCGCATCGCGATCTTGAGCTTGGGAAATTGAGAGGTTCAGGTATGAAGACACACTCGATTTTTAAAGAGACCAGAATCTGACCTTCAAAGGCATTGTCGCGGATGCTTTTACCCGTGCCAGCGAGCGTGTTTCACCAGCATCTCTTTTTCAAACTTACCAGAACACACCCGCACAAAGGCGATGGAATCGCGGCGTTTCGGGTCCATGTTTGCCTCAATCTCGAACACACACCCGGTGAATTCTGGGTAGGTGGGCAATATTTCACCTAGGCTGGTGAGCTTCTGGCTTGGCCGCCTAGTCCATCAAGGATTGCAACAAAATTTCCACCCCTAGGTTATGCAAGGTTAACACTGCGGCCATCATCAAAGGTAAACCGAGTATCGGGGACCTTAATCCCAACTGGGCATAGCCTAGTTGGTTATAGACTAGGGGAGAGAGCAATTCTTGCTATCTAGCTGCGATCGCTTAATTTCAGGCGACCTGGTACATTCCGATGGCGAATACGATCTGGATTTATAGTACGTCGTTTTCCCCTGTTACTCCCAGAGTCACACCTTACAGACCAGATTACCTTTTTGGCTCAGATGAAGTTCCGGCCATCGGCATAAAATGACAAATAGGCATCGTCTCGGGCTTAATCTTGAGACGCCAAATGGCTCAAACCTTGTAAATAAAAAACCTGTAAGCATTCTCCAGACATTGGTAGCCCATAGCCTTCAATGCTTCAATCGCTGTTCGCGTTACACACCAAGGCCTGGAGGCAAGCTTAAGTTCCCCCCTTCGGGGAACTTGAGCTTAAGTTGTCACAAATGAGGTCTTATTGGTAACGAGAAGCGATCAATTAGCAATTAGCAGCAATTAATAATTACTTATTCTTTGGTTTGAAAATGTCTGTTAAACAATCACATTACGAGACTTTACTAGCAGAGTACAGCGAATCTTCTGCCGCGATTACCCTGCTGAAAAAATATCGGGTTTACATGGAAATGATTCCGAGTATCCGCCGCGCCCATGAGAGTTTAATCACAATTCCTTTGCCAATTGCCCGCTTGCGAGACGGGGTTTCGTATGCGGGAAGCAGCGGCACTAGCATATCGCCCGGACAGGCAGTTTGTTTGCCCTGCGATTTGGCGATTTTGATGTGCGATCCTGAATGGAAAGTTAAAATTGGCGTGGAAATTTTGATTTTCATTCATCGTCCGGGCGAAGAGTTTTCTGAGTTGCTCGGCCGCTGGCGGCAGTCTCAGGTTTGGCTGGACAAAGGTTACGAATGGGTGATGCCACACCGCTACAGACATATTTACAGCGATGAAGCTGAGGCTGTTCATCCGCTATTTGTTTTGTTTGACGAAACGTCGGAACTGATTCAACGGGGTTTGATGGCGGCTGGTTTACCGTTTGTGGTGGAAAGTTTCGAGTCTGGCAGTGAGGAAGTAGAGGAGGAAGAGTTTCTGGGTAGTGGGGAACTCGGAAGTATTGGTGAAGAGAGTGTAGATTTTTAGGGTGGGTGCGATCGCACATAGCCTAACCGTAGGGTTTGCACGCGCCTAAGTGGGCGATCGCCCACTTAGGCATCGTGGTGAGGCAGAACACCAGCATGGGTTTTTCTATGCTCGCACCTTAAGCTCATCAACAATAGTTGGATGAAGGTTTCACTGCACTTTATTGCTGACGTACATCCCGATTTACCCAACTAAGAAGGAGCGTAAGGTGTAATCTTCCTGACGGGGTGATAACCCCGTCAAAAGCCTTACGTATGGCGGTTTGAGACGTTTTGTGGTCAAAAAAAAATGGGCTACGGTTCTCAACAACCCTCATAATAGTTAAAATGCTTCCTTTATTTTACCAAAATTGCTTGTCAAGTCAACTCAAAAAAACTGAATACTTAACTC
>NZ_JAUBQS010000140.1:0-3554 GCF_036701355.1 Microcoleus sp. Pol12B3 | reverse complement strand
TCCTGGCACATCTTTAGATGAACTCATCTGTGCCTACTGCGCTCAATAGTGTCTCTTTTTTATTTGAAATGACTATATTCAATATTGTCTAATCAAAAAGTTTGTAAGTTGTCGAGTATTTAATTTGTCTGCTTATTTTTATGGCAATCTTGTGGGTAGACACGAGCTCCTCCCAAAAGTTACAAACTAAATAGACAACAGACATAATATTACAGATTACCTTTAAGCCCGATCGCCGTGACAATAGTCCACGCATCCACCAACAGCAGCAGCAGCGTACAGAAGAGCAAAATAAGATACATCCAAGGCTGCGACAAAGGGCGAACATCTCTAGTATCAATACCTGTTTTTGCTTCCACCAAACCGACTAATTTAGCAAATCCAGCCACCCGCATTGGCAGCAAATAACCTTCACCAGAATGACTCAAAAAATAGTAAACTAAACCTCCTTGACCAGTCGTTCGAGGTTTGAGAGCTTTTACCTCAGTCCAAGGTAGCGACCAACCCTTGCGAAACCAACGCGGAAACCAGTTGGGATATGTGACTTCAATCCCTTCCTCGCTCAAAATTACCCTTTCACTGAGCACGCCGTAGAGGCCCACAGCCCCGACAAAAATTGCCGCCCAGAGTGCGGCAGGGGGAACCGGTGCTTGGGTTACTTCCGACAAAAACGGCAATGGAATTGTCAGGGCTGTGTACAAGCTCAACAGCGTGATTCTAATCAGGGGAGAAAGCCGGAATACCGCTGGCTCAAATACTGGGGCAGAAGATGGGGAAAGGGCGATCGGTTGTGCTGACATGGCTGAATTCGAGAAGCTGTGTAATGCTATTTTTGCACAGTTGTCGATCCCGCCAACAAAACTCAGGGAAATATGAAAAACCAGACAATCTTTGCAGTCGGGAGTTTCGATCTAAAATTCATTTCACAAACTTTGATTCTTAAGAGTTGAGTTTTTAACGCTTTGCTGAAGTTGGAATTTTGAGCGCGGAGTTATCAATTCACTGACAATTTATAACTCAAAACTCACAACTCCGATTAATCGACGGCGGTTAGTGCCGGTACAGTCAAAGGTTCTGAGATTTCTCGGGATTTGGGGCGGCCGGCCATTGCTGTTCGATCGCCCTGAACTGCCTCTGGCGATCTGCTAGGATTGACGTTTGAGTAGGGGCCTTCGTTAATCTGCAAGCGATCGCAAGGAATTTTATCCGACAAAATTGCACTAGCCATCATCCCGGTGTGAATTTCCAATGCTGCGGCCGGCATCGCTTCAAACACTAAGCGCTGTCCGGGAAACACCACTCGTTCAAAGTACCAGTTAGGAATGTTGGCGATGCGAGCAATCTGAATCTGACTGGTGGCGTTGACGTAGCAGCACAGAATCTTGCTGTCGGTGTCTGATGGTACGGGGTCAAGAATTTGAGCCATAACTGCTGAGGGAGCCTTGCCTAAAAGTTTTAGTTATCTTCTCAGGCTAACACTAGGCGATCCCAGCCTACTGTAAAGCCGACTACCAACTCCCTAACACATTAGAGACCTATCTCGCGAAAATTTGTATTTAGCCGGATAAATACGTGATTTTTGACTCTATGCTGGGATTTTCGGTCAAAATACGCTGTATTTACTTAAAAAGTAGCTTTTTCCTACTGCTGTTGCCGATCGACACCAACAAGCTCGGCCTTGAGTCCAATAGAAAAATTTAAGAATATTTAATATCAAATTGCGAAAATTAGACATATTGTAAAGTTATATTAAAAGAATATTAACATAGCTGAAAAAGTTCCACTTTAGGATATGGCAATCATGGAAAACCGAGAAAACCGAGTCCTGTACGTTCGCCTCCCTTGCAATCCTATTTTCCCGATCGGAGTTGTCTATCTTTCGGATCACGTACACAAGCTGTTTCCCAATGTCGAACAGCGCATTTTCGATTTAGGTGCCGTACCCCCCCTAGATTTCGCTAAAGCTTTAGATGCCAGCATAGACGAGTTTAAGCCGACTCTGCTGGTTTTCTCTTGGCGGGACATTCAAATTTACGCGCCCGTGGGCGGCAGGGGCGGCAACCCGCTGCAAAATGCCTTCGAGTTTTACTACGCCAAAAATCCGCTGATCAAGTTCCGGGGAGCCCTCGGAGGACTGCGTTTAGCAGCGTCTTACTACACCGAACTCTGGCGCAATTTGGGACTGATCAAGCGCGGATTGAAGCGGGCCCGGAAATACCGCCCCGAAGCTCGTGCAGTGGTGGGCGGTGGTGCTGTGAGCGTGTTTTACGAGCAGTTGGGACGCAGTTTGCCGTCTGGAACAGTGGTTTCGGTGGGGGAAGGCGAAGCTTTGCTGGAGAAGTTGATTAAGGGCGAAGATTTGGCCGAGGAAAGATGTTATGTGGTGGGAGAAACCGTCCCGCGCGCGAAGCTAATTCACGAAAAACCAGCCAACATCGAGAAAACTGCTTGCGATTATAACTACATCGAAACCATTTGGCCGGAATTTTCCTATTATCTACAAGATATGGACTTCTACGTCGGAGTCCAAACCAAACGCGGCTGTCCTCATAATTGCTGTTACTGCATTTATACGGTGATTGAAGGCAAGCAAGTGCGGATCAATCCGGCGGATGAGGTGGTGGCGGAGATTCGGCAATTGTACGATCGAGGTATCCGCAATTTCTGGTTTACCGACGCTCAATTTATCCCAGCACGCAAATTCATCGACGATGCGATCGAATTATTGCAAAAAATCATCGCCGCAGGCATGACTGACATACACTGGGCCGCTTACATCCGTGCGGACAATCTCACACCCGATTTGTGCGATTTGATGGTAAAAACGGGCATGAATTACTTTGAAATCGGCATCACCAGCGGTTCCCAGGAACTGGTTCGGAAAATGCGGATGGGCTACAACTTGCGAGTAGTTTTAGAGAATTGCCGCGATTTAAAAGCAGCCGGTTACAACGATGTGGTTTCCGTGAATTACTCGTTTAACGTCATTGACGAAACCTTTGAAACCATCCGGCAAACTATTGCTTATCACCGAGAATTAGAGCGAATTTTTGGAGCAGATAAAGTAGAACCCGCGATTTTCTTTATTGGGTTGCAGCCGCACACCATTTTGGAAGAATACGCCTTTAAACAGGAAATTCTGCAACCTGGTTACGATCCGATGAGTTTGATGCCTTGGACAGCGCGCAAATTGCTGTGGAATCCCGAACCTTTGGGTTCGTTTTTCGGACAAATTTGTTTGGAAGCGTGGCAGCGGAATTCCAATGATTTCGGCCGCGAAGTGATGGCAATTTTGGAGGAAAAACTCGGCTGTGCGGATTTGGAAGAAGCATTAACCGCGCCTGTGGAAATCAAAGACAAACAGTTGGCAGCAGTTAATTAATTACCAGGTTCGCAGTGATGACTACGGTTATTTAAAAAATGGGAAATGGGAGGAAAAATGTATCTTCTGTTTCCCTTTTTATTATTGACTAAATAGCCAGGGTAAACGCATCTAAATTAAGTTGACATAAAATCATATTTGTGCCTGAGTTATTCTCTGAAAAAACCCTTCT
>NZ_JAUBQS010000139.1:0-3556 GCF_036701355.1 Microcoleus sp. Pol12B3 | reverse complement strand
GGCACTGTAGCAGAACCGAGCGGCGGTGGTGGCACTGTAGCAGAACCGAGCGGCGGTGGTGGCACTGTAGCAGAACCGAGCGGCGGTGGTGGCACTGTAGCAGAACCGAGCGGCGGTGGTGGCACTGTAGCAGAACCGAGCGGCGGTGGTGGCACTGTAGCAGAACCGAGCGGCGGTGGTGGCACTGTAGCAGAACCGAGCGGCGGTGGTGGCACTGTAGCAGAACCAATACTTGGAAGCCCTGGCATTGTTATTAGTCCGGCATCGGGATTAGTAACTACAGAAGCAGGTGGCACAGACCAATTCACCATCAGACTCAACCGCCAACCAACTGCGGATGTAACGATTGGTTTGCGTAGCAGCAATGAGGCAGAGGGAGTAATTTCGACGGAATCAATTACCTTCAATTCTGTTAATTGGAATCAGTGGCAGCCGATTACGATAACGGGTGTGGACGATCGAGTATTTGACTTTGATAAGACTTATCAGATTGTGACTGCCCCTGCTGTCAGTGCCGATAGTAACTACAACGGCCTCAATGCACCGGATGCGACTGTTGTTAACAGGGGTAACACCATACCGCTATCTAACGATCAACCCCAATCTGGTAACAGTTTTTCAGATTTGGATTCTGAGACTGCTGCTAACCCAGGCATCACGGTCTCCCCCACCAACGGATTAATCACCACTAAAACAGGTGGCAAAGCCAAATTTACCCTCACACTTAATAGCCCGCCGACGCGCGAAGTTTTGATCGGTTTGAATGTTTCTCCTCAAAATCCTGCAGAGGGTAGTCTCTCCACTCCAAGAGTTACCTTTACACCTGACAACTGGAATATTCCCCAGGAGGTAACGGTAAAAGGAGAGCGTGGTACTTTCTCTGCTATGGCTAACCGACCTTACACGATCGTTACCGCCCCTGCCATCAGCACTGACAGCAAATACTTAGGTCTAGATGCCTCTGATGTCAGTCTCACCAATATGTTAGTTTCGGACGACTATCCCTACAATCAATATCCTCAGATTGTCGTTGGGCCAACAAACGGGTTGATTACAACAGAAGCAGGCGACACTGCTAATTTCAGTGTTGTGTTGACTCAGCAACCTATTGCTGATGTTGTCATCCCAGTCAGCAGTGACAACACGGCAGAAGGAACTGTTTCTGTATCGACGCTGAAGTTTACTCCTGATAATTGGGATATAGCTCAGACTGTAACAATCAAGGGTATTAACGATAATCAATCTGATGGCGATCGTCCCTACAAAATAATCCTCGGACAGGCTATAAGCAACGAATCTGCTGACAGTGGCAACCCTTTTCCAACTCCCGGGTACTCAGGTTTCGATCCTGAAGATGTCAGTGTGACTAACCTCGAACGCAGTTACACTTTCAACAAAATCAATACGGAAATCTCGAATTATTTCGAGGGCGGAGCGATTAGCGCTTGGGGAGACTACAGCGGTGATGGGAAACTGGATTTTATCGCGTCGGGTCGCCCTGAGCCACTTAGCAGCTTCGTTAGCTCTTTTGACTTCACGGGCACTCGGCTGTACCGGAACACAGGCAGTACCTTTACCGCTGAAAGCGGCGACCCAAGTTTGGAGTTAGCCTCTGCAGCATCTTGGGGAGACTACAACAACGACGGCAAGCTAAATTTTGCCTTACAAACAAAGCAAAAGCCGGATTTTCCAACGACCGACATACCACGCTATCTTAAAATCTACGGCAACACTGGCAGCGAGGAGAATGTATTCAGCTGGACACAGGGAAATCCTGCTAATGGTTCGCAAGCATGGGGAGACTACAACAACGATGGCAAAGTAGATCTCCTGAATGCCACCACACAAAGTGTCACGAATGAAAATGCAGACGGTACGTATAGCACCCTGGAAAACGCAAGCTTAGTGTACCGCAATACTGGCAAGAGCGATATTGTTTTGACGGCAGATATTACTGCCCAACTCCCCGGTGTTCTCAACGGTTCAGCAGCATGGGGAGACTATAACAAGGACGGCAAACTCGATATCGTGCTAACGGGCGATAGCGTTTCAGGCAAAATAGCCAAGGTGTTTCGCAATACTGACAGCGGGTTTAGCGAAGCCGAAGCTTTCGCTTTGCCCGGTGTGTCTAATGGTTCGGCTGCTTGGGGAGACTATGACAATGATGGCGATTTGGATATCTTGCTCGCGGGTAATTCAGATTCTGGCAACATCACTAAAGTTTACCGGAACACAGGCAATGGCTTTAGCGAAGACATGACTGCAGCCTTGCCCGGTGGTAGTTTTGCAGCTTGGGGAGACTACGACAACGACGGCAAATTCGATATCTTGCTCAACAGCGAATTAGAGAACAAGTTCTACAGCAAAGTTTACCGCAACACTGGCAGCGGCTTTAGCGAAGATATCAGCGCTGGACTGACTGGTGCCAGTTTTGGATCTTGGGGAGACTACGACAGTGACGGCAAATTGGATATTTTGTTGGGAAATCAAGTGTACCGCAGTAATACTGCGATCGCGAACACTCCTCCCACTGCACCCACAGGGCTTTCGGCTGAGCCTTCTGGCCGAAAAGTTACCTTCAACTGGAACAAAGCAACTGACGATCAAACTCCTGCAGATGGCTTAAGCTACAACCTGCGAGTTGGCACTACTCCCGGTGGCAAGGATATTCTCGCCCCCATGTCTCTCAATGACGGAACTCGGCAAGTAGTAGGACTGGGTAATGCCAACCAAAACACTCAGTGGCAACTCAAAGATTTGTCTCCAGGGACATATTATTGGAGCGTACAGGCGATCGATAATGCTTGGGCAGGTTCGCCGTTTGCCACAGAAGGCAGTTTTACAGTCGGCAACCGTCCTCCCGAACAGCAGATTAACTTAGGCGGTCGGTACACTGCTCTCAATGTCGAAGTTCCTAACGTCTACACAGACCCGGATGGCGACCTACTCACCTACACACTAACCCTGGATGATAAAGACGGCAGCTCATTAGAGAGCAATCCGAACAGCAGTTGGCTTGGACTGTCGTTTAACTCTGCCACAAACAGCATCCAGTTCACCGGAACTCCCCCAAGCAACTGGCAAGACTTCTACGCCAAGTTAACAGCAACAGACCCTTATGGTGCGAGTGCTAGCCAGACAATCCACGTAGTGGACAGGGGAAATGGCAAGCTCATAGACGGTTATATCTCCGGTGCAACCCTCTTCCTAGACGCCAACAAAAACGGCGTCCTCGACACCAACGAACCATCCACCACCACTAACAGCAACGGTGAGTTTAATCTCAACATCCCCTTCGACATTTTCGACACCAACAAAAACGGAGAAATCGACCCATCAGAAGGCAATTTAGTAGCCATAGGAGGCATTGACACCGCCACCGGCTTACCTCTAGAAACACCTGTCACCGCACCCCCAGATGCCAGTGTCGTCACCCTCCTAACCAGCTTAATCGCCGACTTAACCGACAAAGGAATTGCACCAGAATCAGCCCAATCTTTAGTTAAAGCCGCCCTTTCTCTCCCCGCTGATGTTGACCTGACTAGCTTAGACCCTA
>NZ_JAUBQS010000043.1:0-57994 GCF_036701355.1 Microcoleus sp. Pol12B3 | reverse complement strand
AGGAGCCGTGTGAAGAGAAATTTTCACGCACGGTTTTGGAGAGCGGCGGCGCTCGTGAGAGTGTCGCCGACTTTAATATCGCCGAACCACTTGAACTCAGTTTTATTACCACAGAGACAAGTTTATTGTCAACTGTTTGTAGACCCAAAATTGATTTTATTGAATTTTCCTTCTTCCTCAAATCCGTTACATCCCGTACAGTGCTTTGTTGCCGAACTGCCTTACGCCATAAATTTTGGGATACTTAACAGCCTCATAAGAAATTTTATAAAGATTTACAAAAGAAACGTGTCAGAATGAAAAGAATAAGGTAATGGGTAAAAGACAAGGAGGCACTGATGGTAGCGCTGACTGAACGAGTCCAACGCAGATTGACGGTGGAAAAAGTCGAAATTGCCCCTGACACAACGGCAATTCGATGCCTGGACTGGGATAGAGACCGCTTTGACATCGAATTCGGACTCAAAAACGGTACAACTTACAACTCATTCATCATTCGCGGTGACAAAACCGCCCTCGTCGATACCTCGCACGAGAAGTTTCGCCAGCAGTACATGGAAACTCTGACGGGCGAAATTGACCCCAAAGAGATTGACTATCTAATTATCAGCCACACCGAACCAGACCACAGCGGTTTAGTCAAAGACGTGTTGGCGCTGGCACCCCAAGCGATTGTAGTGGGGGCGAAAGTAGCAATTCAATTTTTAGAAAATCTTGTACACCAACCATTTGAAAGATTGGTAGTCAAAAATGGGGACAAACTAGATTTAGGAAACGGCCACATTATCGAATTTGTATCGGCCCCGAACTTGCACTGGCCTGATACTATTTTCAGCTACGACAGCAAAACTCAAGTGCTGTTTACCTGCGATGCTTTCGGGATGCACTACTGTTCCGACAGCACCTTCGATGACGATTTAGCAGCAGTTGAGGAAGATTACCACTTTTATTATGAGTGTTTGATGGCTCCCAACGCTCGATCGGTACTCGCTGCGATGAAGCGGATGGCAGAGTTGGGAGAAATCGGTACAGTTGCGACCGGTCACGGGCCCTTGCTGCGGCACAATGTTGTGGAACTTACGGGACGCTACAAAAAGTGGAGCCAAGCACAAGCTAAGGCAGAAACTACTGTAGCGGTATTTTACACCTCCGACTACGGATTTAGCGATCGACTCAGCCAAGCGATCGCCCACGGTATCACCAAAACCGGTGTCGCCGTGGAAATGATGGATTTGAGAATCGCCGACTTGCAAGAAGTTGCGGAACTTGTCGGTAATGCTGCCGGTATCGTAATTTGTTCGCCGCCGAGTAGCGGTACTGCTGCTGCGAATGCCGAAGCTGCCATCAACACAGTTTTAGTTGCTGCTAACAACAAACAATCTTTCGGTTTGTGCGAATCCGGCGGTGGCGATGACGTATCTATTTACCCGCTGAGAAACAAGTTCAAAGAGTTGGGTTTAAAAGAAGCATTTCCCAACATTTTAATTAAAGAATCACCGACTGAAGCGAGTTATCAACTTTGCGACGAAGCCGGCACTGACTTAGGACAGTGGCTGACGCGGGACAAAGCAGTCAAACAGATGAAATCCCTCGACAGCGACCTCGATAAAGCTTTGGGACGAATCAGCGGCGGACTGTACATCATTACCGCTCAAAAAGGCGAGGTTAGCGGTGCGATGCTAGCTTCTTGGGTAACTCAAGCTAGCTTTAAACCGCTGGGTTTAACAATAGCAGTTGCGAAGGATCGGGCGATTGAATCGATGATGCACGCGGGAGATAAATTTGTTCTCAACGTGCTGGAAGAAGGCAATTATCAAACTTTGATGAGGCACTTTTTAAAGCGTTTTGCTCCTGGTGCCGATCGATTTGCCGGAGTTAAAACTCAACCCGCAACCAACGGTTCTCCGATTTTGACAGAGGCTTTGGCTTACATGGAGTGCGAAGTTGTCAGCCGGATGGAACTTTCGGATCATCATATCGTATATGCGATCGTCGATAGCGGCCGCGTCTCCAATCCCGATGCACTGCCTGCCGTTCACCACCGCAAGGTCGGAAATCACTATTAGGAAGCAAGTTCGGCAACGATCGGTGTACGGGGGGTTGAACGGATTTAACGGACTCTTTCTCAGGGAAGAAACGTGATTTCTTTTACGCAGCGACTCTCAAAGTAAGGTGCAACCTCAGCACCTTACCAGGCTCTCAAAGTAGGGTGCAATCTAAGCACCTTACCGGGCAAACCGTTGTCATTTTGACTGCATTTTAACTAGGGGAATTGCCAATGCCTGCCAATCTTTTAGAAGACCGAGATTACACAATTATTATTGCCAGAAGCGATGCCAGCCGAGACGCCCAACATCCTTGGTACGAGGAATGGGTAGAAGCACAGGCATCTCTGATAGACTTAGCAAAAAAATGTCAGGAATTTGACACCGACGGCATCACTCTTTACGAAGCTTCTACTCCTATGTGGAAGTATAAAAATTCCAATGTTGCCCGGTTAGCTGAAATTTTGCAGCGACAAAATACGGAACCGGATTCAGCAAAGCCGACTGCAATTAATTTGGAAGAAGCTCTTAAAGCAAGTTTTAGCGATTATTTCGCCAACAAAACAGATGGCAAAGGGAAGAAAGGAGCAATAATTGTTGCAGTCCTAGATCAAAAACCAGAAAATACCGCTGCAGTCGCTGAAATTCTTGTAAGTGCGGCAAATAAAATAGAGAAAGATGAAGAAATTGGAGTCAGCTTTATCCAAATTGGGGATGATTTGAAAACCAGGGAATTTCTGACTGACCTGGATACCAATTTACAGGGTAGAGGTGCAAGGTTTGACATTGTAGATACCAAGTTTTGGCACGAAATCAAAAGAAGTTCTGTAGTTCAGTTTCTCATAGGTGCAATTAATGACTAACACTTTGACTCCAAGACTGGCTTCTGATACCAAACCCCGCGACGTGCAGTTTATCCCGATCGCACTCGATACTTTTATTGTGCGATCGCGCACTTGGGATCGACTCAAATTTGAAGTCGAGTATTCGCTGCAAAAGGGTACGACAGCCAATAGCTATATTATTCAAGCTGACAAAACAGCTTTGTTCGACCCGCCCGGGGAATCTTTTACTCAAAATTACCTGGAATTTTTGCAGAAACGGGTGGACTTGACCAAGCTGGATTACATAATTTTGGGGCATTTCAATGCTAACAGGTCAGTCACAATTAAAGCTCTGTTAGAATTAGCTCCTCAAGTAGCTTTGGTTTGCACCAATCCCGCCGCAATTAGTTTACGAGCCGCTTTTCCCGACCAAGAATTAAACATTCTGATCGTTCGGGGAGAAGAAACTCTCAACTTAGGAAAAGGTCACGCCTTAAAATTCATCGCGACTCCGACTCCTCGCTGGCCTGATGAACTTTGCACCTACGATCCGCAAACTCGAGTTGTGTTCACAGACAAACTATTTGGAGCTCACGTTTGCGGCGACCAAGTATTCGATGAAGGGTGGAGCGTTTACAGCGAAGATCGGCGCTATTATTACGATTCCCTGCACGCATCTCAGGCAAAACAAGTGCTGGCCGCAATGGATAAATTAGCCGATTTACCAACAGCATTTTATGCTCCCGGTCACGGCCCGATCGTCCGTTACGGCCTTAATGAACTGAGCAATTTGTATCGGGAATGGAGCCAGCAACAAAATTCAAAAGACTTGACAGTTGCTTTGATTTATGCTTCGGCTTACGGAAATACGGCTACTTTAGCGCAGGCGATCGCCAAAGGAATTACTAAAGCCGGCGTTGCGGTGGAAAGTATCAACTGCGAATTTGCCGAACCGGGAGAAATTAAAGAGGCGATCGAAAAATGCGCGGGATTTATCATCGGAACTCCCACCCTAGCAGGACACGCTCCGACGCAAATTCAAACAGCTTTGGGAATTGTTTTATCTACCGCAACTAAGAGCAAATTAGCGGGGGTTTTCGGTTCTTTTGGCTGGAGTGGAGAGGCGATCGATTTAGTGGAAAACAAGCTGAAAGATGCTGGCTATCGAATTGGATTTGAGCCGATTCGAGCCAAATTCAAGCCGACGGCGGCGACGATTCACGAGTGCAAAGAAGCGGGAACAGATTTTGCTCAAGCTTTGATTCGAGCGCAAAAATTGCGGGCACCGAAACCGCAGTTAGCAGCAGGGAGCGATCGCACTGAACAAGCAGTAGGGAGATTGGTTGGTTCGCTGTGCGTACTCTCGGCGAAGCGGGGGGAGGTTAGCAGTGCGATGCTTGCTTCCTGGGTGTCGCAAGCAACGTTTAATCCGCCCGGTGTGACGATTGCGGTGGCAAAAGATCGATCGATCGAAGCTTTGATGTACGCCGGAGATAAGTTTGTGCTGAATATCTTAGCCGAAGGGCGACAGTTGCGGAAGTATTTCATGAAAAACTTTGCTCCGGGAGAAGACAGATTTGCGGGAGTCGAAACAATGGAAGCTAGCAACGGCTGTCCAGTTTTGACTGATGCTCTAGCTTATCTGGAATGCGAAGTGATAAGTCGGATGGAATGTGGCGATCACTGGGTAGTTTATGCGGCGGTTGAAAACGGTCATTTGCTGAAAAATGACGGGGTTACAGCGGTGCACTACCGGAAATCTGGGAGTCATTATTAAATCGAAACAATCTCGCAGAAACCTGTTGTTGTAGGGCGGTACCCTCGTACCCCCTCTTATTTCTTTTTACCCTGACCTTCTACTTCGCTCAGGAACCGAGACTTGACTGCTCGCGCAGCCGAAGCGCATTATTCCTGATGCTAAGATAGCTTTTTAAGTTCTTCTGCGGTTTCGTTGAGGAGTTGCGTACTGAGTTTAACTTGAGCAAGACTACTCCCAGTTTCTGTTGCTCCTAAATTAACATTGTTCATCGCCTCAAGCACTTGTTGAATTGCGACCGCCTGTTGGTTAGCATTCAGAGAAATCTGTTTGTTGTTCAAAAATACTGTGTCGATCGCATCTGCTACACCCGCAAAAATTTCTGTTGTCCCTTGAGCTTGTTTAATACCTTGCTCCGCTGTTTTTGCTCCTTCATTCGTTACTATCACCGTATGGTCGATCGCCACTTTAATTTCTGTCACCAGAGTATTAATTTTCTCGGCTGATTTTTTGCTTTCCTCAGCTAGTCGGCGAATTTCTGTCGCAACTACAGCAAAACCCTTACCATTTTCGCCAGCACGGACTGCTTCGACTGTGGCATTGAGAGCCAGCATATTGGTTTGGTTAGCGATATCGGCTACTAGGTCAGAAATTCCACCAATTTTAACAGCATTGTCGCTCAAATAGGTAATCTGTTTGGTGATCGCTCCTACTTTTTCTTGAATAGTTACTATCCCCTTCATGGTATTTTCTACGGATTTATTACCGGAATCAGCTAGTGTTAGCGCTTGATGAGCCGAGACTGCTGATGCTTCTGCTTGCTTGGCTGAAAGTCCCGAAGCAACACCTAACTCATTCATCGTCGCAGTCGTTTGATTCACAGCATTAGCTTGTTGAGACACAGTGTGTTCCTGCTGAGCCACGGCGGCGGCGATTTGCGTTGAAGAAGAGACAATCTTCCTCACAGATTGTACTATTGGGTTAACAATCTCACTGCTGACGATCGCAGTCAGGGATGCTGCGGACAACAAAGCGAAGATGAGAGTAAGCAGTAGCAGGACGGTCAAATGCCCAATCTTCGCTTCAATTTGATCGTGTTTTGTTGCGCCGACTTTTCGCTGAAGGTCGATTAGTGCTGAAAAGTTATTAACTGTTTCGGCACCGAAGGGAGTTGTCGTAGCTGCGCGATACTCTGCTGCTTCCTTAACTTTGCCTGCTTGCTGCAACTCAAACCACTTAGGTCTAGCTGCAACATACCTTTGATAAATATCTTGCACTTTTTTGAAAGCTGCTTGCTCTTCCGCTGTGAGTTCACCTTTAGCATATTCTCGCAGGCTATCGTCAATTATTTTGTATAACTGTGGCTCTTGCGCCAAAATTTCCGATCGCTTTTCTGGTTGAACTATAAACTGGGGGAAGCCGTAACGAAGCTTCCACAAAGCCGACTCGGCGTTGGCTAAAGCAACTGTCCCCTTAACTTGATATGTGTACAATTTCTCCGCATCTTCGGCTAGTTCAACTGTGTTTCGCCAACCAACAAACCCCACACCTGCGAGTAAGGCTATCAAAGCTCCAAAGCTAGCCAATAATTTAGCCCGAATCCCTAAGTTCATTGGATTTTAGATTTTATATTCAACAGAATAAGGAATAACGACGAACTAGGCTTTGTCAAGCTCAGCATTCTTTTCCGGCCACAGATAAATAGCGCCAGAAATCAAAGTTAAAGCCACAGAAACCCAAAAAGCAATTACTGCGGGAAAATTCCACGCTTCAGACAGAGGAGCAATTAAAAGTGCGATCGCCACAATCTGACTCACCGTCTTCAACTTCCCCCAAATATTAGCTCCCGAAATCGTAGTTTTATTAACACGCCACCCCGCAATTGTCAACTCTCTTCCCAAAATCAAAAACACTCCCCAAGCCGGGACTCTACCCAACTCAATCAACACTAAAAGCGGCGCGAGAATCAATAATTTATCCACCAAAGGATCGAGAAACTTACCCAAATCGGTAATTTGATTCAGCTTCCTAGCCAAATAGCCGTCCAGCCAATCAGTAGCCGCAGCTACCACAAAAATCGCGGTGCAAATCCAGCGGCTTTGAGCGCTTGGGTCGTACAAACCGTAGAGCAGGAAAGGTACTCCCAGCAAGCGAGAAAAAGTAATCAGATTAGGCAAATTCATAATAGATAGGACTAAGGCAAACTGGAAAATTAAACAAAGGTATGTAGTTGGGCTTTAGCGCTCTTAGTTTAGGAAAGAACCCTCAAGCGCAACTACCTACATAAAATTTAACGCTATTTGTGACAGTTGATCTTAATCTTCATATAAAGAATTTAGCCAACGAAACAGTGTAAGGTATTTAACGAATGTAACCTATCTCAGGAAGAAGTCAGAAGTCGATCGCGCAATTCATTAACTGTCGATCCAGTTCTATGATATAATCTCTGCCGTAAGATTGATTTTCTAATCCTTGTACCAAATTTTCTGGCAGGTCTTGGGCAATTTCACTGCTACAGGAACCAGCAGCTAAAGCAATAGTTGCTACTGTATCGACATCTCCCGAAAAGGCAATGCAATCTTGGAGAAGTTTGCTCATACTATCGTTTCGCATGACCGCAGTAATAGCTGCTTTAACACAGACCAAACCTTTAACGCTGACTTCTCCTTGCCAAGGTATCGACCACTCACCAGCTACGTGCTTTTCTAGAAAGTTTCCCAAATTCTTCTTTAAACCTAGCTGATAAATAAAGTAATGGGACATCAAGGCTGCTGCTATAGCTGCATTAATGCCATCAGGAGTGTTGTGAGTAATTGCAGCTTGAACGGTAGCATTTTCGATGACTTTTTCAATAGTAGGAAAAATGCCAATAGGACCTGCTCGCATCGCAGATCCGCTTTTATCGCTAGCGGAGTGAATTTTTTTTAAGAATTCTTTTCCGTCTTGAACTTGTAGCAAAAAATTGTAAAATTTACCAGCATAACCAAATCGCCGATCGCGGTGAAAAGCTGCAACAAATTTGCTGGCTAAAAGTTCCGGTGTCCAAGGTTCTCGGCTGACGATAGCTTCTGCGACGGCTAAACTCATCTGCGTATCGTCCGTGTAACATCCAGGCTGGATATCGTGACGGGGATGCTTGATGTAGCCGTTGAGATTGTTGTACATTTCGATCGTCTGCTGGTCAACAAATTCAAAACCCGCACCGTAAGCATCACCAAGCGCTAATTCTATTAACATATATTTAATCAGTTTCCAACTATTTCATCCCCGGTTTGGCCTAAAATTTAAAATCCAAAAACACCCCGAAACAGCAAGTCTATTAACACGCACCGTTTTTACTGAAGACAACCCAAATTGTTTGGCAAATCAGAGTGATGTCGTAAACAACAGACCACTTGCGCTGATAGTCGAGATCCATGAGTACAATCTCGTCAAAGTCTTTAACTCCAGACCGTCCGTTGACTTGCCACTCCCCAGTCATACCGGGTTTGACATTTAAACGTTGCCAGTGAAAATCGTCATAGGCAGCAACTTCATCAGGAGTTGGCGGCCTAGTTCCCACCAAACTCATGTCACCGACTAACACGTTCCAGAATTGAGGCAACTCGTCCAAACTCGTGCACCGCAAGAAGCGGCCGACGCGGGTAATTCGCGGGTCATTTTCATTCTTAAAAATGTGACCATTGGCTTGGTTCCTAACTAAATGTTTGAGGTTTTCTGCACCGACAACCATCGATCGAAATTTCCACATTCTGAAAAGCCGCCCTTTGAAGCCGCAGCGGACTTGACTGTAAAGCAGCGGACCCGGATTGTCCAATAGCATCGCCACTGCCACCGGCACCGCCACCGCAGCAGCAATTGCCAGTCCCAGCAGCGAGCCCAAAATATCGATTAACCGTTTTACCTTGCTAGTTACGGATCGGTGATGCTGTTTTTTTGATACACAGACTCTGTAAGTAAATTCTTGAAAAAATAAGGACAGCATTTCTGATAATGATGATTTCCACGAGGCACCCATCGGAAATTTCATATGATTTGTCTCAACTTTAACGATCTCTTACCTCCATCTTATTAGCCATCCCAAATCTGCAGAGCCTGAAATGCTGAGGTTTGCACAATCTTTAAAAATGTATAAAGTTTCTATGTGTTTTTTATAAGAACGTATAAAGTTTATATAAAGTTACGTAAATTTACAGAAAAAAGTTACTCCTGGACGCAAAAAAAACCTGGTTTCGACTAGGACTCTTCCCAAAAGACAGGGAGGATTCTACTGAGAAACCGGGTTTGTTGCCGTTTAGCGATAAATATCGGTGCCAACATCCCAAGCAAGTGTTAGCGGCTCTAACAATTTTTGCTGGCTGCTAGAGGCGAGTTTGCCTAAATATTCGCGGACAACAGAGGCGTGTTCGAGATTTAAACGATAACCCCGCGAGACATCTTCAAAGAACAGCGGCTCAGCCAAAATTGCTTCCCAATCAGGATTTTGTCTAGACTCCTCGGCCAACAGCATGAAATCTTCCTCCGCAGGCACAAGTCCCGCCGGCAAATTTCCTTCCAAAATCCGCAAAATCCGGGGTTCGCAGGTGCGGGTATTCACGCCCTGACGTTCCAACAACTGCAAAATTTCCTGAAAGCTCAAAGTTTCCTCACCCAAAACCTGCATTAATTCCCACAGCAGAAAAAAGTCGCTGTACTGCTGCTGCGACACATCCAAAATGTGAGGATATAGAGCCAAACTCGCCAACCCGCAGGCAACTCGACCAAATTTTTTAGAAAAATTGGTACTTTGAGATACAGAATTTAATGCAGAATTGTGAATCTCAAAAATATCTCGATCGACCTGCAATTCGTGGTCTTGAACTACGATCGCATTCGGCAACTTCTGCCGCAACCAGCGGGCGATCGCAGGCCAAGCACCCATACCACCCGCACAAATCGCCTGATTAATCCCCGCCGGCGACATTCCCGCGCGGCTGAGCAAAGCATTCAATTCGCGGTTTAACTGCTGCACAAAAGGCACTAAAACCAGACTTTCCAAATCTTTGCGCTTCACATCCCAATGCTGCTGGTCAATATCCAAAGCAAAACTTTTTTGATGTTGCAAAATAACTTTTATTTGCCTTGCTGCTTCTAACAATTGCAGGCCAAAAGCAGAACCTTGTAACCGCTGCTGCAATTGATAGCGACTCGGCAAATCTGGATGCCCCGGACGTGGCAAATCGATCGACATTCCCCAAGTTTCATTTTTAGCCAACAACTGACAGATAATATCCTGATCGAAAGCATCGCCAGCAAAACTAAAACTCTGGCAAGTAAAATCAGCACGAGTTAAATCTTGAAGATTCGACGGCAACTCAACTAAAGCTAATTCCACCGTCGCCGCCCCCGCATTCAAAATCAAAGTTCCCCCGCTAAAAGATGAAGCATTCACACTCAGCGGTGCAGCTTCTTCTGAGTCATTAGCAGAATCCACGGCTGACGACTCGACTTCCATGCCATTGTTCACAGGAGTTACAGCAGCCAGCAAAGTGGCGATCGCATCTTCCACCACAAAAATTTGCGAACCCGAAGCCACCAAAGACGCGCCCAAAACCGCCTCCCGCAGATTAAACATATAAACATCCGACCAGCCCGCTGGAGTCCCCAAAATGACACCCTGCAAGTCTAAAAGCGCCGCATCGAGAGTTTCTGGCGTTAGTCCCGAAGCCCTAGAGATTAAATTGGAAACTGGCAATCCTGCAAAAATCTCCCTTGGTGCAGAATCCAAAACTTCCCCCGATCCGTCAAATTTTTCTCCCCGCAAACTCGGATTCAAAGTAGCCAGCAGTGCCCGCACACTTTGCAGCGGCAAGGCGATCGAAAAAGCCTGCAAGGGCAACCACTGCAACAGCGGTTCGTACATCCCAGCAGCCTTCCGCTGATAAGGAATGCCCACCTTTAAAGGCAATTTAAAATTTTCCAGTAAAAATTCTCCTGCAGCCAAAGGCTGAGGTCGGAATCCCACCGACTTGACTGTCACCTCTGACCCTGGGCTTCCTGGGGCTGTTTCCGCCAGCACTGCAGCCGAGGGAACCCGAAAGCTGGCGTCTGCTGCCCAAGGCTCAACCTGCGACGCTTCCCAGTAAATTGGGTGCAACTGGCCGCTGGTGCGATCGAGCAAAGCTGCAGACAGGCCGCTGGAACCAAAATCAATGCCCAAATACCAGCTAGAATTCCGGCCTTTTCGGGATGGGGCGATCGCATCTGCTGCAGAATACCCAGCCGAGTCTTGCTGCTGTATCCCGGCAAACTCGCTAAAATCGGTTTTCCCCTCAACAACTCCTGCTTTACTCTCTATCGAAATTAGTTTTTTTTTTGACTTTCTGGAGGACTCGATCGCAGTTCGTTAGTTTCGGCAGTTTCTGGAGGGGAAGAATCAGTCGAAGGGCGATCGGTCTCGGTCAAACTAGCCAAAATCTCGTCTAGCGTCAAATTCGACTCGTCTTCCTCCGCAAACAAATCATCCTCAAGTTCGTTTTCCAAAACAAAGGGTTCATCATCAGATGAAAGTTCCAACACATCGGAGAACAAATCCTCCAGCGTTCCGAGTTCTTCATCTGCGGCCTCGGCAAAGGGATTTTTTGCAATGTCATCGGGAGAACTCGCCGATAAATCCAAGCTGTTAGCGGCTGAGAAATTCGATCGCCGGGAGCTAGTATTTTCCAATCCCTCCAGATTGTAGAGGTCTGCCTCCAAAAGTTCGAGAGTATTGTTGTCCAGATTTAGATCTCGATCGAGGTCATCTTCTAATGTCTCCACCGGCAGCAAATCCTCGTCCGGCGAAGCTTGGATGTACCCATCATCTAGCCGCTGCGAGGATGAGTCGAACTCGCCAGTTTGCGAGTCACCGACACTTGGTACAGCGGGCGTGGCACTGGGTCGGCGAGGGCTAATTTCTACAGGCGTTGTCAACGGCGAAGCTGTTGATTGAGGCACTGTAGCGCCGAACTGCTCGCTGATGTTTTGACCCGTTTCTATATTTTCTCGATCGTCCGCGTCAATTTGCACCTCAGCAGTTGAGGGTGATGCTTCTGAAACTGGAGGTACTGTTGCCTCTTGCGGTTGAAATAAATCTGCACTATCTAAAGTTAGACGCTCTACAGAATTCCGCATTACAAATTCTGAATTTTCCTCTACTAAAATCTCTTCCAGAGATTCGCTTTCATCCAGTAGATTTACAAACAAATCTTCAGTCAATTTTATCGATTCTGCATTTTCATTATCCGTCGCTGCTTGATATTCTAAGCCTTCTCTTTTTGTCTCAATTACATTATTTTCTACCGGAAAAGTTTCTATTTGTAATTCTACTTCAGGAACCGCTTCTCCAGCGAACAAGCTTGCATACAAGTCATCAACTTCTTCGTCTGTTTCTGTTACCCTGTTATCCAATTCACCGCCAGTAAACCGAGTTGCATTTCGAGATATTTCGGGTGTATCACCCAACACATTATCTTCCCCATCCGGGAGCAAACTTGGGGATTGAATGCGGTCGCGGTCGCGCCTCAACTTTCTGAATTGCGGAGAAATTTCTGTACCGGCATAGGGAAATCTGTCTTGGTCTCCGAATTCGCCGGTCCGAATTTCCTGCACCGATTCTCCCGCCAGAGTCTCTGGAGTATTTGAAAGGGCGGGAGCGATAGGAGATCGATCGGCTGCGGTTGGGGTGACGGTTTCGAGATTATTTGCTAAATCGATCGGCTGTTGAACGTAGGAAGATGCTTCTCGCCCCAACTGTGAAGCCAAATGGTTGAACAAAGCTGCGAACATCGCCTCGCTCTGCTGGCTCAAACCGTACATATTTTCGAGTTCTTGTCTCAAGGAAGCTTGATAGCTTTGCAGATTTGCTTGCAAAGCCTCGAACACGATAGCCATCCTAGAATCGAGACTCATCAGCAGACTGTCAGCACGAGATTGGAACAGTTGCATTTGCTCCAATCTCTGAGCCGGCGTCAGCAGCGGGTGTTCTTCTGAGGTTTGTCGGTTCAGTGTGACATCAATAGCCGACTGTTCATCAGGCGCACTGCCCAAAGAGTATGGTGCTGCGCTGCTTTGCAATAACTGATTTTCTAGCGAACTTAGAATTTGGGAGAAATTGCTAGTCAAGGTTTCTTCCAAGCGGGCAGTTAGTACCTGCAAGAATTCAGCAATGATTTGCTGTTGGTTGGCTTGTTGTTGAGCTAGGGATTGTTGCTGCTGCCGTTTTGCTTCTAGCTGTTTGATTTCTTGAATTAGAGCTTGCTGCTCTTGCCGCAAAGCTTCTATGTCTTCTTGGAGCGGCCCTGTCAGGCTTGAACGCAGATGGCTGATTTCTCCGGTTACGGCAAGCATGATTTGCTCTGCAGCTGAGGGGCGAGGGGCGGGCAGAGGCACTTTGGGCACTGGAACTGGTTGCGGGGGCACATTTGGGCGGGCGGGGGCCTTTGGGACTGTTAGCTTTGAGTCTGAGGAAACCAGATAAGCGCGCACTCGCTCTAAAAGTTGGCGCTGGTGGACAGTATCTATCGAACCCGTCCAAGGCAAGCGGGGTGCGGGCTTGCTGAGTACCTCGTCTATCTCAGCAATCAGTGCTTGAATTTTGTACTTCTGAGAATTCAAGGGCGGAACCTCTGGGAATGCGGCTTGGGAGAAACTTTACCGACAAAAGACTGAAGTCAGGCGGCAGCGATGCCAATAGATAGAATAATCTGAATGCGAGTCCGTCAATAATTTACTAATATTTTCTGACAACTGTTAATTAACCTTTTGCCTTCGGAGCGCTTCTATTGCCTATGATAGGTTAGTCGGTACTTCCGCACCAAATGCCCGCTTCTATCAATTCCAAGTGCTTTCAAATTCTGCGACTCAGGGCCGAGTTTCCCTGCCCGGAGGCTGATTCCTGCTCGGAATAGCTGCGAGCCCGACGAACTTTTGCCTTCACCTGCTTGAACGGCGGGCCGCACACTGTCACCGCGAGTTTCATTAGCATGGTGGCGCGCCAGTGTCTGTTCATTTTTCACCGACTTGGAAAAAACCTCAAACAATTTGGGCTTTGGGATACCGAGATTGGGGATTGTACCCGTAGACTGGGTTTGAGTAACCTTTTATCATAGCCTTTTATCTATATTCATGGCTAGATACTAATGGTACAATAATTTTGGGGTAGCAGAAAAGTTTGCTGGGAAGTGGGTGGGTTTAGCTCGCCAAGAGCGCCAGTCTTTAGGCTCGCAATGGCTGTGGATTTTGCCGATCGTGCTGACATTTGCCAGGTTCTAGGTAGTTGCTCGGATTTGGTAGCTCTCTACCTTGCTTGCAGGCTTGTACTCGTGGATTCTACCTTCTCGACAGCAGGGCCTAGTGACAACAAATCTCTCAGCAGTGTTAAGCTTGTCTTCGCGAAGTGCTTTCAAAGGTAATTCGATCGGCTCAGTGGTTTGCCACATTGCTAAAATTTTGTTAATAAAATTTGCTCAGTGGTATATATCTAAAAAATTATGGTATATTTTTTAGTTTCTAGCTCCCAATCAGAGCTTGAGGCTATTAATTCCCATATTGAGCCTTTGACCGCAAAACTTTAGAGGTAAAATTTCCGATTTTAGATCCTTGATTTTAGATCCTTGTTTCTCAAATCTTGAATCTCAAATCCAATGACTCGGCTGCAAGCTATTTGTAACTGCCCAGCGCAGCTCAAGCGCATAAATTAAAATGATGGCCTCATGGAAGACCGCTTTAACACCCGAGATCCGAATTCTAATATAAATCAATTGATAGTTTCTACTCCTTTTTTTGCAGGATTACCCGATTCTGTAATCGAGAGAGCAACTGTCCACATCGTTACCCGCAGTCATCCGTCAAATCAAGTGATTTTACTCGAAAATGACTGGGGAACATCAGTGTATTTTATATTGGATGGTTGGGTGAAAATTCGCACCTACAACCTAGACGGAAAAGAAGTAACACTGAATATTTTAGGGAAAGGAGAATTATTCGGGGAAATGGCCGCGATCGAAGAAGCACCGCGATCGACAGATGTGATCACCCTAGCCCCGACACTGATCGGTAATATGCCATCTCAGGATTTTGTGCAGCTTATTCATACCGAGCCGCTAGCAGGTATTCGGCTAGCTCAACTAATGGCCAGGCGCCTGCGACAAGTCAACCGCCGCCTGCGTTTGCGAGAGTCCGACAGTACCTCGCGAGTAGCAGATATTCTCTTATTTTTGGCCGAGGGGCAAGGCAAAAAAATCTTGGAAACAGGAGGTACAGAAATACCGAACCTGCCACACAGAGAATTAAGCAGCCTCAGCGGGCTGGCTCGCGAAACAGTAACGCGAGTGCTGAGCAAGCTGGAAAAAAAAGGAACTATTCAGCGCGAACGTGACGTTTTGTGCATTCCCGACCTGCACGCCTTAGAGCGTCTGTTAGTCTAGAAGTATCAGAGGTTGCTTTTATTGCTTCTAATTCAAAAGCACTCTCTGTTAACTAACTGATATTAATGATTTCACGCAGGAGGTAAAGCTGTGAGTTTTAAGAAAATTTTCGCCGCCTTAGATGATTCTGAACTTGGCCACCGCGTCTTCACTCAAGCTTTAGAATTAGCTCTGAGCGATAGCGCCCAGGTAATGCTATTTAACTGCGTTACTGTGAGCACGGTGGGTCAGACGGCAGTACCAATTCCAGTAGATTTGGGAATGAATGTCGAGTTAATGGATCAAGCTTATCAAGCTCAACGTTTGCGGCTGGAAAGCGATGTAAAACACGCTTCGGGTTTGCTAAAAAATTACTGCGACGCCGCAGCAAAAAAAGGATTGCAGGTGGAATTTGACTGCAAAATGGACGGAGATCCGGGGCATTGTATCTGTGAATCCGCCGAAAATTGGGGCGCAGATTTAATAGTGTTGGGGAGGCGCGGCCGCACGGGGTTCGCAGAAGCTTTCCTCGGCAGCGTCAGTAATTATGTAGTTCACCACGCATCTTGTTCGGTTTTGGTAATCCAGGAAGTCAAAATCGAAAAATAAATAATCCTGCTGAAAATTTTGGCTGAGAAAATCCATCTAACATAAGACTTGCGTTCCTACCTAAACCGGGTTTCTGCGAGCAATATTAAATTTGGTGGCGAGGCATCCAAACACTGAAACCGGGAATCAGCCGTATCGGGCGCAAGTCCCGTAAAATCTAAAATCTAAAATCTAAAATCTAACATCGGGAATCAGCCGTATTGAGCGCAAGTCCCGTAAAATCTAAAATCTAAAATCTAAAATCGGATGAGTGATTTTTTGTCAGCAGATGCTGCCTCTAATTCGGGTAGTTCACCCAATACAAATAACGAGCCACAAACCGCCGATATTTCAGCAATGGCTGGCGATCGCACCAATCCCGATCGGGAGAAGCGCACCTCTGGGGAAGCGCCTTTAAGGCTGGTAGAAACGGCTTTTTTGGCAAGTACCGCTAGCTTAATTTGGCTGGTAAATTATTACTTTCCGCTAGGGCCTTTGCTGCGGGTTTTTTTCCCCATACCCATCGCCCTAGTTTACTTGCGTTGGGGCAACCGAGCAGCTTGGATGGCATCTTTGGTATCGGGTTTGCTGCTATCGGTACTGATGGGCCCGACGCGGAGCATTTTATACGTGATGCCTTTTGGAATTATGGGAGTTGCGCTGGGAGGACTTTGGAGGCGCAAAGCGAGTTGGTCGCTCTCTATTAGTGTGGGCGCGCTAATTGGTACTGTCGGCTTCTTTTTTCGGTTTTGGCTGCTGTCAGCGTTGGTGGGTCAAGATCTATGGGTTTACGTAACCGCCCAGGTAACAGAGATGGTGGAATGGGTGTTTGTGAAGCTGGGCTGGCTTAATGTACCGAGTTTGAACACAATTGGGGCGATCGCCGCCGGGATGATTTTGGTTAACAATATTGTCTATTTATTTGTAGTGCATTTAGTAGCTTTGCTGCTATTAGATCGTTTGGGAAATCCAATTCCGCGGCCGCCAAGCTGGGTGCAAGTTTTGATTGATTATGAAGAGTAGTTATTGGGAATTGTTGACTGTTGACTGTTGACTGTTGACGGATAAATGATGACTAATAACTAATGACTAACTATGATTGGTATTTATACAGAAATTGAACAGGCCCAGCGGTGGCTCGATCGCTATGGGGGACGAAAACCGATATTTGCCTGCGTGTTAGGATTTACCGCTACTGGCTTAATTCCGGGGATTTCAGCAGCAGGAGCAACTCCGCACGATCGACAATTTACTTGTTTAGCCGATGCAGAATTTTTGTATAACGGCCCCCAACCCTCGCCCCAATATCCTTTGCCGCCCCTAGAAGCGGGTGCATCGCCGGTACTGATATCTCGCGCTGTAGTCGAAGCTTTGGAACTTCCCCTTTACCTATTTAATTCTGGTTTGCCCCTCCCACCTCCCGTACCTGCAATTGATTTGGGCGGCACTCCGGCAAAGTGTGTGATTTCTGGAAATGCTTTAGAACTCGAAACTGTCAAACATTTGCTCGAACAAGGATTAATTTGGGGAGCTAAATTGGCTGCTCAAACTAATGGCAGCTATTTAATTTTAGGAGAGTGCGTAGTTGGGGGAACGACTACTGCTTTGGGCGTGTTAATGGGTTTGGGTATTGCAGCGGCGGGCAAAGTTAACAGTTCTCATCCTCGCTGCAATCACGCTCAAAAATTGGCTGCGGTGACAGCGGGACTCAATAATGCTGAGTGGGAAATTAACGGAAAAAACAGCACTCCCCTGGAATTGGTAGCGGCGGTGGGCGATCCGATGCAAATAGTGGTGGCGGCAATGGCGATCGCCGCGAGTCGGACTTGCGGGGTGCTTCTGGCCGGGGGCACGCAAATGCTGGCAGTGTACGCTTTGATGCAAGCTTTAGCCCGTGAATATGCTCTGCTATGGAGTCCCGAACAAGTCGCGGTAGGGACTACGCGCTGGGTGGCAGAAGACCCTACAGGAGACACTGTAGGACTCGCTAAAGATATCGGCGGTGTGCCTCTGTTGGCCGCGCAGCTAAGTTTTGCTGGATCTCGCTACGGGCAACTGCAAGCTTACGATCGCGGCTATGTTAAAGAAGGTGTCGGCGCGGGAGCCTGTGCGATCGCCAGTGGCCTGACTGCAAATTGGACTCCTCCTCAACTCCTCCAAGCTGTTGAAGCTTTAGCCTCGCGGTGTGAAATTAAACATTAGAGAGTCCTGGAGGCAAAAAACCTGGTTTTTACTGAAAATATTGGGGTTTTGCAGGGACGAATACACTCGCAAACCGGATTTTTAGTTTTCTGGGCGTCCACGAATCTTAGGAATTAAACATTAAAAATTCAGATGCGGAACTCTAGCTGCGAACATGGTTGTGCTGCTCACCCAGCTTCCTTTTGGCTGAATAATTATATCATTTTCTGTAGCATTTATGCTCTCAGATTTACATAGTTTTCTACACAATATCTGGCTTTGATGCAGTATCCCCCCTGCTACTTGCGGGAGATAAAAAACTCTATGCAATGAATCTATAAGTAGACGAGCATAAAGCAACGCAACTTGTATTTTTTTTGATTAGTACCCGATCCCTGCTAGCAATATTTAATTAGGCCCGCCTAGATGTTGCGAGTGCATTCTTTTGGAGAGCAATTGTTCTTCCAAGGCTGCAATTCGATTGTAAGCTGCTGTTAGCTGAGCAGTTAAGCGCTGGATTTGAATCTCTGCACTCAGCTCTTTTTCTAAGCTTTGAGAATTCTTGTCGAAATAGCTGTCATCTAACAGTATGTCCTTGTGTTCGAGGAGGCCGTCGAGACTGCTGTAGCTTGGATAGGACGAGGTTTTGTCATTTCCTACCGTTCCAGAGCGATCGTTTCTCTGTTGCTGGGTCAGCTTCGTCTCCGTGGCAGACGCCAAGAGCTTTTCATTAAGGTTTTCTATGAGTTTGTAGAGGGCCTCGACTTGTTGGCTCAATACTGTAACTTGCTGGCGGAGCGCTTCCATACAATCATCCTTTGGCTCGTAACTTATATCTTTATATTTTAGGTAAATCTTTACATAACTTGGATTTATCACTAAATTATTTAATTTTTGACGTAATTGTTGTGTTCCCAATCCTGACGGTAGATTTAGGGAGGCAGCTTGAAGATAATCGATCGCCATTCGTGAGTCGATTGTAGATTGTAGATTTTAGGTTTTACATAGTCTTGGACACAGGAACCGAGTTGGTTAACCCCTATACTTCGTTCAAGCCTTCAATCAGAGTTAAAACGTCTGGTTTCTGAGAGTGGGATTGCAGAGCGTCCTATTAGATTGACTTCGCTCTCGCCAGTGCTTTCAGGATTCAGATGAATGGATTTTTAGTTTTTTTAGTTATTAAGCTGTCGCCGACTTAAAAAGGATTTTTCACTTCGGTTGTGTAAAAAGCGTCATCCAACTGCAAATGGCAGCGCTCTCTTTATTTCGTTATATTAAAAAATGTAACACAGATACAGTCGATCGACCCCGCTGGCGAACACAACTGGCTCAAAGGAACTTGGAACAGAGAAATTAGCCGTTAAGTTGACGGAGTTTTCGGCATCGGAAGGTCGATCGACAAGCTAGAAGGTAAAATCAGGGCAAGAGCAAAACAGACTCTTTTGGCAGCAGAACCGAGTACAATGGCTCTGTGTTTGAGGAAGAAATAAGACAAATCGGCGCCAACTACCGGACTCGACAAACAATTATTTCCCGGGCTGTAGAACACAAAACGATCGGTCAATATTTAGAAAAGCGGATTCACAGGTGAAACGAAGGTCTTTGCTATTGGGGGCCGCCACCCTAACTTTAAGTCAATTGGCGGCAGGGTGCGACTCGAAGCCGATTCTCAAAATTCGATCGCTCAAAAACGGTATTCCGGCCCAACTGGTAAGCAAATTTAGCCGCGATGTACAACCGTCTCCGCTTTTGCAGGTAACGCAAGAAGGACAATTAAAAGAATTATTCGCCCTGTTGCAGGAGTGGAAACGGGTTCCCCAATCAAAAAATCAAGCTAACTTGGTGATGTTGGGAGATTACTGGCTGACTTTGGCAATTAGGCAAAAATTGATTAAGCCGATCGATCCTGCTAAGTTTGCTAATTGGCCACAATTGCCAGAAAGATGGCAAAAACTCGTCAGGCGCAACGATGAGGGTAAATTAGATCCTGAAGGTAAAGTGTGGGCTGCACCTTACCGCTGGGGAAGTACGGTAATTGCCTATCGAACCGACAAATTTAAGGCTTTGGGGTGGACTCCGACAGATTGGAAAGACTTGTGGCGAGTCGAATTGCGCGAGCGAATTTCTCTGCCGGACAGTGCCAGAGAAGTTATCGGTTTAACATTAAAAAAAGTCGGAAAATCTTACAATACGCAGCAATTAGATCGAGTCCCAAATCTTAAAAAAGAACTCGCAAATCTGCACCAACAAGTTAAATTTTATAGTTCTGACGCTTACCTGCAACCATTAATTTTAGGCGATACTTGGTTGGCAGTAGGTTCATCTGGAGACTTGCTCCCACTGCTGCAAACTCAAAAGGATATTGCTTTAGTAATTCCAGTTTCGGGAACTGCACTTTGGACAGATTTGTGGGTACAACCAGCATCAGGCAATCCAGTTTCTTTAGTGGAAAAATGGATTGATTTTTGCTTGCAGCCTCGGGTTGCTCCTCAATTATCTTTGCTGGCTAAGGCTAGTTCGCCGATAATTGTCGGCATGAAACCGGAGGATTTGCCGGAAGCTGTTCGCACTAATTCTGTGTTGTTGCCGGATGCTAAGATTCTTGCTGCTAGCGACTTTATGCTGCCGTTTGGGGATGCGGGGATTGCCCAATATCGATCGCTCTGGCAAGAAACTAGGCAAGTAGTGAGAAGTTAAAATGTAGGGTGCGTCAGCTTTTGATTTATCCATTATTCATCAAATTACTCGCTGCTGGTGCACCCTACTAAAATCCTTTCACCCTTCCTCGAATACCTGGATTTGAGAGAGATTCTAAATCAATCCGACAGAAGCGCCGATCGCCCTTGCACGAATAAACTGCCAAAGCCGTGCCTTGACGGTTGCAAACTCGCACATTGTAACCGTATTCGCTGGCAACAGTGCCAAAGCGGTTGACAAACTGATAGCGTTCCATATAATCGAGCAAACTCCAAAGTTGGCGGTTAACTATGATAATTACCCAAGTATTGCCTGGATCTACAAACCAGCGATCGAGCAATTTCCCGCCATAGAGTTTTTGAGCTAACCACAGACTCGGCACACTTTTTTCGGTTTGCGAAAGCGGGGGCGACGGCAAATTAGCAGCGTTGCCAGTCGGGCAGCTCGGCTGCTGGGAATATGCGGCAGATTGTCGCCACA
The DNA here is from genome assembly GCF_036701355.1 of Microcoleus sp. Pol12B3. NCBI lineage: Bacteria > Bacillati > Cyanobacteriota > Cyanophyceae > Oscillatoriales > Microcoleaceae > Microcoleus > Microcoleus sp. Pol12B3. The sequence continues at coordinate 36,999 of NZ_JAUBQS010000043.1, read as the reverse complement.
GCAAGGCTCCGAAGCACGCAGAACCGGCAATCAGGAACAAAAATAAACTTTTTGTCAAAATGCAATTCTTGCGGGTATCAGCATCGTATTTCATAATTATTGTTTGCTTTTTTATATATTTTCTATAGGTGCAGGTTTTACCAATCATTCATATAGGAAAATCGCCATCTAGAAAACCCGTCCCCGCATAGGATATAATCTACATCAACCTTACATTTTATTATATGCAAAAGATGTACATGGCAATTTTGTGTTGTGTGGCTGCGGGTTTATAAGATTGTTTGTTTTTGCTTTTATTATTGGTAAAGCCCGCCCCTGAAGTCATGTTAAAATTCCGATCGCCTAAACAATGAAGCAGGCAGACAAACAGTAAAAGTAGAACCGCAATCTAAATCGCTAGTAACTTCAATATCGCCGCCCATCATCTGACAAAAACGCTGACTGATAGTCAGTCCCAAACCAGTACCGCCGTACTTGCGAGTAGTTGAATTGTCGGCTTGAGTAAAAGGTTGAAACAGTCGCTCTTGCTGCTCTTTTGTCATGCCGATGCCCGTATCCGTCACTCGGAAAATTAAAAATTCTGCATCCAAAATTAACAGTTGAGCAACTCTCGGTTGATATTTATTTTTTAATTCTTCACTGGTAATTCTTTCGACAGTAAGCACGATCGTCCCATTTGCCGAAAATTTAGCAGCATTGCTGAGCAAATTCAGCATTACCTGCCGCACTTTCATCAAATCGCCGTGCATCGCGCCGATATTGTCAGAAGTCAATACTTGCAAAGTATTGCCGTTTTTATCCATGAGCGGTTTGATAGTTGTTAACACCTCATCGATTAAGCCTCCAACATCGAAGCTTTCGAGGTAAATCTCCATCTTGTCAGCTTCAATTTTGGAGATGTCGAGAATGTCGTCAATTAGCCGCAGCAAGTGTTTGCCAGCAGTGCGAATTTTGTCTAAATCCGAGACAACCTGTAAGTTGCCTAACTCTTCGGCATCTTCCACCAGCATATCGCTGTAGCCGATAATCGCATTCAGGGGAGTTCGCAACTCGTGGCTCATGTTTGCCAGAAAAGCACTCTTGGCGCGGTTGGCGAGTTCTGCGGCTTCTTTGGCCAACTGCCACGCTTCCTCAGCGTCTTTGCGTTCGGTGATATCTCGCAGTGTCGCCACCACCGCTTCGACGCTGCCGTCTGTCGCACAAACCGGGCTGAGAATGTACTCGTAGTCGCGGGTTCCCCAGCTTGCGGTGGGGACAATTACTTCGCCTTTCTTGGGCTCGGCTGTGGCAAATATGCCGTGGCATTCTTGGTGAACTCGCTGCATAATTGTTGGCGACCAGCCTAATTCCTGCCAGGTTTTGCCAATCATTTCTCTGGGGTTCATGCCGGCAGCTTGAGCGGCGGTGCGACTGACATAGGTGTATTTTCCCGATCGATCCACTAGAAAAATTAGGTCAAGAGAAGCGCCGAGAATCCCGTCAACTGTTCTGGCGTGTCGGGCTACCTGAGCACTCATTTGTCTGACAGCGATCGCCCCCCGGACTTTGGCTGCGAGTTCAAACTGCAAGAGTTCGTTGGTTTGTTGGAGGAATAGGGTGCGCTGTTCGACTTCTCTTTCTAGTTCTGCTTTGGCCTTTTCTAGGGTGAGTTCGGCAAGTTTGCGATCGCTCACATCTGTAGAAATTGTACCGACTGCATAAGCTTTACCTTCGGAGTTGCAGAGGGGAAATTTCAGAGAAATATAAGTGTGCGGGCCGTCGTCTTGAGGGATGATTTCTTCGAGGGTTAGGGGCGAGGAGGATTCGATAACTTTCAGGTCATTTTCTCGCAAGGCTGCTGCTTTGTCTTGGGGAAAAATATCGCCATCGGTTTTGCCTGTTATTTGCTCTTTGGCGATGTCGAACAAATTGTCAAAATGGCGGTTGGTGAGCAGGTATTTTCCCTCAACATCCTTGATGTAAATTACTGCTGTTGAGTTGTCTAAAATCGCTTGCAGCAGTGCTTCGCTCTTTCGCAGGGCTTTTTGAGTGTTTTGGCGATCCAGTATTTCTGGCTGCAATTCCAAGTTGAGGCGATTTAAGTCTTGCCAAGCTTCCTGGACTAGATTTAAGGCGATCGCACTTTTTTCTAGTTCTGTATTTACGTGCCGCGACTGATTTGAGACGGAGTTTTCTGCCAATTCTAGGGGTTGGAAAGCGAGCGGGGTCTGGGGATTTGCGATCCTCTTCGAGGGCTTCGCTAACGGGAGAGCGCCCGGATTTTTTTTATATCGAAAATCGACCGCTAATTTACCGTTTAAACTCGATTTTTTAGGGAATAAATCTGGAAATTCGCCTAAATTTAAATTGTCATAAATTAAATCCAAATTCCGGGCTCGCTGCTGCGGTTCGGCAGAGGAGTTAAAGGCCCAATTCCCCTCTGCTGTTGATAAATCCGAGTTACCGGGTTTGGCAATCCGGCGGGTGACAGCAACTGCCAAAGCGAAGGGGACAACGGCAGCAGCAGACAGTGCCAGCAGCCAGTTGTTGCCCCACCAGGTTTCGATCGAGGTTGTGGGGATGAATCGCACTAAAATTGCTGCGGGTTTTCCGGCTAAATTGCCGAGGGACTTGGCAGCTACTGCATGAGTTTGACTGCCTGTGTGTACGTTTCCGGCGACTAATTTGCCGTCGGCGGCGAGTGCAGATTTTAGGAGAGATTTGTCTATTGAATTTAAGTCTGGCAACTGTTGGTTTTTTGTAACTGCTTGCGAACCTGCCAAGACAAATTTGCCGTCAGCCAGCGGTATGTAGATAGCGTGATATCCGCCACCCTGTAAATTGAGGGTTTCGCTGTTAGCGACTGCCGACGTTTGGCTGATAATTTTTCTTAAGACTAAAGCAGCAATCACTGTCTGATTTTTGGGATCTTTTACGGGAATTGCTGCGTAGCGGACGAGCACAGGGCGATCGACCTTTCCGGGCGACAAAGATCCCAATTGTTCCTGAACTTCGGATTTGGCAATGATTTCGGTAGCTGTAATGGGGTTTTTTGCACCAAATGCTCGATCGACTATTTTTGGCAGGTTAAAACTTTTTTCCTTCTGGTTGGGGTTCACGCTAACAACTATCTGTCTGTTTTTTCCAACTAAGACCGCGCTGTCTATTTCCCCTGTCTTGACTTGATTTTCTAGAATTTGCTTGACAGATTTTTGCAAATCTGATATTTTTTTTCCGCTGTTGTAAGCTAAGGCTGTTTGGGCGATCGTTTTGCTGTCAGAGGAGTTTTGCAAACGGTCGGCGGCGCGATCTAGTTTGAAATTGTAGTTAATTTTACTAAGGCTCAGTTCTGATTTAGCTTGATTTTGCAGTTCGTTGTTTCCAACTGCCGATGTTAGCCAAAGTGCTGCTCCCGTTAGTCCGACTGGCAAGATTGTTTGTAACGCCAGCAGTCCAATTAGCTGTTTTCTGGTAACAGATAAGTTATAGGTGCACGGCTTGAAAGCTGCTTTCACTCTTCTTTCGGAAGTGGCAACTTTAGTTGGCTGCGAACAATTTGGCTTGCTGCCCTTTAACTGAGTTGGAGCCATAGTAGTAGATGAATCGGTAGTAGATAACAGGCGATAAATTAATTTGGAAAACAATCAATTTTAGAGTTGAGATTTTAGATAGAGTTCGGTTAATCAATCTTCATAAAATTCTTCGCTATCGTCAGGTATAACAGAGTAAGAAAATGACAGGGGTATTTTCCAAAAAATCAGTTTCTCGCTGTTAAATCAGATTTTTTTATTGAGTTGTTTTTACATATACTGTCGCATCTATTTAAAGTGTGTTGCGAGAATCCAAATGGGTGCTTCCACAGGAGTGTTCGCGCTTATATGTAGGCTTGGCTGTACAGGACGATCGCACTTCTGTGAAAACGCTTTTTGCAAAATCGGGATGCTCCAGCAGACAGTCGCCAGACTAAGTAATTTTTCGAGCGACGGTATCGTAAATTTACTTAAACCAAAGTTTAGCCTAATTATTGCAAAACTTTAGATAAGCTCGATCGCCTTTTGCCTTCATCACCTTTTTTTCAATCCCACAACCGCCTGCCTGCTTTGCCCCCAAGTCGCTGGTGAGTATCTTTGAGCAAGGTTGGGATGTCTAACTCTTCGGGACACCGAGGTAAACATTCGCCGCAATCGGTGCAGCGGTTGCCTTTGCTGCCGGGAAACCAGTGTCCGGCATTTTCAAACATGGCGTAGCGGTATTTGCCAAAGTCAGTCATGTCGCACCCGACGGCGAGATTGCGGAGTCGCAATACTTCGGGAATGTTGATGTTTTCCGGGCAAGGCAAACAGGCATAGCACTGGCTGCATTTGTCGGTTTTCAAAGTGTCTGCAATAGCCGATTCTAGCCGATCGAACGCAGCGATTTCGACGTTGGTGAGGGGAAAGTCGCGATCGCAATATTGCAGGGGTTGCTCTAATTCTGTCGCATTTGCCGCCCCCACACTCAAAGTCCCAATCCTAGTATCGCTAAGTAAAAACCGATAATTTAACTCTAAGGGCGAGAAAGGCGAGCACAATTGTGCGAGAGTTTCCGGGGGCGTGTAGAGTTGCCCTCCTTTATCGGCTGGGGAAATGATGAAAACGCCCATATCTTTGTCTTTGGCGAGTTCAATTGCCGGGGCGTTGCGCTGAAAAAAATAGTAGTAATGCAGGTTGACAAATTCAAACAAATCTGTATTTATTGCATCCAAAATCAGATCCAGAGGCCCGTGAGTCGAAAAGCCGACGTGCCGAATTCGGCGATCGGCCAGGGCTTTGCGTACAGCTTCCATGCAGCCTGTGGTCGATCGCACAATCGCCAAATGTTCCCAAGTATTCAAACCGTGAATTGCCAGACAATCGATATAGTCTAAATTCAGGCGTTTGAGGGATGCGTCGATGCAGCGTTCCATAGCTGCTGCATCCTCCGTTGGGGAAATTTTTGTAGTGACGTGAAGGCGCGATCGATCGACCGACAAACCAGCCGAAAGGGCCGCGCCAAGATATTCCTCGCTGCAACCGTAACCTGCAGCCGTTTCCAGGTGATTGATTCCCTGAGACAACGCCTGTTGTACAGTCTGACAGGCAGTTTCCTCAGAAGCCAAATAGCGCATGGTTCCCAAGGAAAATACCGACAGGTGCAACTCCGTTTTGCCAAACCGTCGATAGCGCATAAAGTTTAGGAAGTTTCGCCCGGGCCCAAGCCGCTTCTCTTAATCAAATCCTCTGGACGGAGGTTTGAGATAAATTCCCGGAAGGCCCGGCGTTCGGCCTCATCAGCATCTCGATCGACAGGTATCGAAGCATCGGCGACGACTTCTTCCATCACCCAGATGGGGCAGTTCGTTCGCAGGGCTAAGGCGATCGCGTCGCTAGGTCGGGCATCGATCTCTTTTTTAACTTCTCCCTGACGGACGATCAGGACGGCATAGAACGTGTTATCTTGCAGCGAGTGAATAACTATGCGCTCCAAGGTAAGACTCCATGCCTCTAAAAAATTGACCATCAGATCGTGAGTTAAGGGCCGAGGAGGCTTGTGGCCTTCGATCGCGCTAATAATAGCCTTTGCTTGCTCCTGACCGATATAAATAGGCAAAGCCCGTCGCTCAGTAGCGTCTCTCAATAGGACAATAGGACTGCGCGTGGCTGCATCTAAGGCAATTCCAGCGACTTTCATTTCAATCATTCGATCGGCCTCATAGAATTAAGAAACTGTAAGGCAGTAGAGAACTTGGACATAAAGATCACCTAAATCCAGTATGACTTGATCTTCGCCTGAATCAGCAACTGATCGGGGACTGTCGATTTTAGATTTTAGATTGACTCCGGGGGACAGGGAGACGGCAAAACCTCCTGTCTCTGGTTTGTCCCTGTGATTTGATGTAAATAAGCGATCGACTAAGGAAAAATACTTATGTTTACAGGACTAATTCAATCTCTCGGAAAGCTGAAGTCGCTAGGCAACGATTATTTCCAAATTTCCTGCACATCAAACAACTCCTACCAGATTTTACAAGATTTAGCCATTGGGGACAGCGTAGCCGTGGATGGAGTCTGTTTGACCGTGGTGGAAGTTCTGCCCCAAGGTTTTGTCGCCGTCGCTTCCCCGGAAACCCTGCGCCGTACTACTTTGGGAGCATTCCCCGATGCTTGGGTCAACTTAGAAACCTCCCTGCGCGCCGGTAGCAAATTGGGGGGACATTTCGTGACGGGACACGTAGATGCGATCGGCACTTTAGCAACCTCAACCCAAACCGCCAACGCTTGGGAGATGCGGTTTACTGCCCCACCGGCAGCAAATTCGGGATGGCAACGTCAAATCGCACCTTACATCGTTTCCAAGGGCAGTATCGCCGTCAACGGCATCAGCTTAACCGTGGCAGATTGCGATGCTGACGGCAATTGGTTTGAAGTTGCTGTCATTCCCCACAGTTTTGGTGAGACAAACCTCAGCTATTTGCAACCAGGAAGTTTAGTTAATTTAGAAGCAGATATTCTGGGTAAATATGTCGCCAAATTTCTCCGCAGCGGCTCAAAATCCCATCCCGAACCGTGGGAAGAAACCCCCACAATCAACAGTTTGGGAACAATTACACCAGAATTCTTAGCAGAACACGGATTTATTTAATCTTCGGGTGCGCGCGGCGCACCTTGCTAAGATAAAACTCGGGGGTTGAAAGCTACTACACAAACGAACTCCTAATTGCAAGCTCATGAAAATTCCATCATGGCCCGCGTGGTTTCCTTATCCTATCTCATGGTTAAGGGGTTTTGGACTTGTCTACATTCTCTCCGCCCTGGTCAAATCTCAACTCCAAAGTGGTGACAACTTTTTAGTCATTTTCATTGGGGCTTGGCTTACAGTACCGTTTGTATTCACCTTTTTCCATTGGGCGATCGCAGCGACAGTGAAGTTTCTACTGACTTATTTGCCAGCGCACCCAAAACTCAGCTCTGTCCGCCAGTACCTAACCGATCGCTGGACTGGACTAGAGCGGTCACACTGGAGAGAAGGACTGAACGCTTTCATTGTCAGCTTTGTAGCTTTTCTCATTTCAGTTTTGGTAATAGCGTACCTGCTACCAGTTCCCAGTAAAGCTGAAGCGTCGGAGTTCGACACTTATTTATTGAGGCGCAACATTCTCGTACTCAGACGCGATCTAATTCCGATCGGCATGCTCCTCCTCTCACCCTACCTTTATCAGTACGATTTGTGGGTTCGACATCGGCGGGCGGTCAAATTGGCTGCCAAAGCTAAAAAGCAGAAACCAACAAAAACGCGATCGCCTGCTGCCACAAACTTACCCGCTCCAAATCCAATAGAACAAGAACTCAATCAACTGAGTGCCGATGCTGGAGCAACTCGGATGCGACCTGCGAGACTAGCAGCCCCCGAAGTTGATAACTGGTACGTGTTCCGCTCTGGTAAAGCCGAGGGGCCGTATACCGCATTGCAACTGTGGGAGATTCAGAAAATTACGGCTCGCACAAAAGTCAGGCGAGGAGAGGGTGACTGGCAACGCGCTGGTGAAGTTTCAGAACTGACCAAATATCTTACACAACAATAGACCTCTTGCACAATAATCTTGTGCTATTAAGGAAAGTTTAGCCAATTTTATAATCTAGCAGGCTGGGCAAGTTTAAGGAGATGCCAATCAACCCAATAATTCAAAGTTTGACTTAAACTTGAGCCTAATTTTAAGGATAACACATATTTTTTTTGCAAGAGGTCTAAAGAATAAACTTGTAGTTGTAGGGTGCGTAATCCGCGAATTATTTTATCAATAATTGACGACTAAAAACAGACGCACCCTACTAACTCTTAATTCTCTCTCTGCGTTCTCTGCGTTCTCTGCGGTTCAATAATCCCACTCTATTCCTCAACAAAATTGTTTTTCTCCCAAAACAACCCCGCAGCAATTCCCGCCTGAGAAACTAAAAACAATGCAGCAATTAATAGCTTTTGAAAGCCCGGTGCGTGGAAAAATGGATAAGTTAGCAAATTCAAATAAAATGACGGATGTTGTAGTTTCCCATTAGCCCCGCGTTTCGAGATAATTTGCTGAAACAAAAAAGCACCTCTACCATAATTGAATTGCTGTTTCCAAAATTTGCGAAGAGTTAGTGCATGGGAGTGATAGACTATAACTTCGGGAGCGTAAATGGCGGCATTGCCCGAATGCAACCACCGATCGCAAAATTCGCGGTCTTCTCCAGCCGCTAGAGAAAAAGTCGTGTCAAAGCCGCCGATTTTTTGGAAAGCCTCAGCGGGAAGGGCAAAATTGTTAGAAGTGAAAAATTGCGCGCGATCGCCAATAGCATTATAGTAACTGTAAAGGTAATCGATCAGTTGCTGGCTGGCAGTAGAATAGATGTTATCCGGCAGCGCGTTTACAGTTCGACCTCCGATTAAGCAATCTGGTGTTTCCACAAATCGCTTTTCCAGATTTTGCAGCCAATCTACCCCCACAGTACAGTCATCGTCTGTAAACACTAAAAATGTGCCTTCTGCTGCAAAAGAGCCAGTATTTCGCGCCGTTGCAGGGCCGGAGTTTGGTTGTGTCAGAAGTGTGATATTTAGCTGATTTTTAAAAGGCAAAATTGTATTTTCTACAGAGATTTCGGTGCTATCGTTGACCACGATAACTTGAAATTTATCGCGCGGATATTCAATTTCAACAAAAGACTGAATACACGCCGCTAATTTATCGGGGCGATTGTAGGTCGGAACAATAATTGAAAATAGAGTTTTAGCTTGGTTCATGGTAACTAATAACTTTTAATTTTTCAAGCGATATAGCACCGACTCAGTATTAAAATCTTTACCGAAAACTGGTTGCAGCGGGCCCTGAGCACTTGTCAGCCAAGATAAAGATTTTCTGGTAGCTGCGTTTGTCTCAGTCAGGGGCCCGAATCCCACAGTCCTAATTTTATTTTGCCGCAGGTTGTCAATCCATGCCGAAAGTCGATCGGCTCTAAATGGTACATATAAAACTTGTCTGTCCAAATTTCTCCCGTAAAACAGGTAGCTGCGCGAACTTAAAAAGAAGCCTATTCTTTCATCTGGTAGTGTATTTTTATCAATATATTCGTAAATACCGCGATACAGTTCGGTGCGTGCAAAATCTCGCTTCTCCCTCCAATGACCAATTACTATCAATCCTATGCACACAGCAATTATTACTATATAAATTGATTTTTTGCGACTTGGAAATAGTTGATTCAGCCATCCGAAGCTTGGATTTATTTTCAACAAGCTCGCAGCCAGAGTCAGTGACACAATATAAAATATCGGATCTAGCAATATATCTTGCCAACTCGGAGCTAATATTTTCCAGATACTATTAATAGCTTCTACTGGATTAGACTTAAAATTATCAATCAACAAACTCCCCCAAATAATACTATCTCCGGTGAAAGAAGCATTTTTAATATAATCAAAAATTTTGTTGCTAATAATTCCGCAAAAACCGCTAATCAAAACCACTGCCAGAACAACTTGGTTTTGAGTTTTCAAGAGAGTTGCTGTAGCTGCTGCGGCGATGGCGAGTACGCTTAAAAAGGGAAATCCGTATCTGAGGTTAAAACCGAGTATAGGGCTGAGTTTACCGATCGACTCTCCGACAGTCCCGGAGGTGTAAGGTGTAATTAAATACAGAACTGCTGTGCTGGCGAGAAGTATAATTAAAATAATATTATTTTGATTAATTATTCTACTTTTACCCTGAATAAATGCAAGAGGTGCTGCCAATACCTGAAGTGCGATCGCCAGAAAGGGCAGTTGCAATCTAATGATAATTTGTAAGCCGACAGTTTGCCAGTGGGAAAAATTGCTGGGATTAAATTGAGCTGCTAAAGTGCTTTGCCAAATCTTTAGAAGTGGCGAAGCGGGCGGCTGCTGTACCGGAGGTGTTGGCCCAGGTACCGGAGGCGGTAAGGGAACAGGCTCTAAAGGAATTTTAATATCCCCGACTTCGCTGACAGGATAATTGATTTGCAGCAAGTTTCTCGCATACCAAAAACCTCCTAAAAGCAAGCAAAAAGCTACGCCGCACAGCAAGACTGGTTTGAGAAAGTGGCGAATCCTAAAATTAGCAGGTGTAGATTTTTTATTAACCGCGAATCTTTTAATTTCTAATATTGCTAATCCTCCTAAAAGTGATGCTGCATAGACTATTCCAGTGATTTTTATTCCGGCTAGCATTCCTGTGGCTGCCAAAAATAGGGAGAGTTCCGAGTGCGATCGGCTGCTGTGATAGGATAAACCAAGATACAAACCTACTGTAAATATTGCAGCTAGCGGTAAGTCTGGGTGAATAGTGTTAACTTGGTTGAGCACCATCGGTACTGTCAATACTAAAGATGCTGCTGCCATACCGTGAATTCGGGTTGCTCCAAATTTTACGCTTAATAGATAAACGGCAATTCCCTCAAGTACCCACGCAATTAGCAGGGGAAAAGCTGCGAGAAAATCTTCTCGGAATGGGAGTACACACAAAGCAGATAAAACGTGCCAATTGTAAGGATATACTCGGGCTTGTTCTTGTTCAAAAATCCAATTTCCGGCCGCATCTAATAAGGTAAATGAATGGGTTTGATACCATCTGGCGATCGCAGGTAGGTGAAACCACAATGAATCATAATTGGTTGTGGGTTTGGTTGCGAGAATTTGTAACAGCAAAAATCCTGCAATAGCGGTGGCAAAAATAATTAGGCGTTCGGATTTTGCCAGAGGTTGCTTGAGCTGGGGAATCGGCCACTCGGAGAAGGTAAAAGTTTTGTGATTTTTTGTATAAATCAGGATGAAGCCGATCGCACCCATCAAAATTTCTGCTATAATCACCGCAGCAATATTTAGGCGATCGGCACTTCCTAAAATCAAGCCGATACAAACTTGTGCAATACTCCATCCCGTCAGGAGTACAAGGAGAAAATGGGGAAATGAATAGTTATTGTTTTCTTTCTGATTCTCAAAGGCCAGAGACAAGCTTAAGGGAATCGGCCCGACTAGAATAATCAGAAATAAAATTAATTCCCACAAATGCTGCGCTATTAGCATAAGCTCCAAGTTACCATTTTTTATCAGTTTTTCCTCCTTACCCGAAAGAGCCTGGTAACGAGGAAAAGCAACGAGTTCGCCTGTTCGTTGCACCAAACATAAATTTTCTTGTGGGCTGGGCTTTTCGACCGTTCCACAAGAAAATTAATTTAGGCAATCCCTAATTTTTACCTGTTAGCTTGCTTCTGAGGTTTGGGTTTGACTGCTTCAGTATCTTTGGGCTTAGAAATGTCAGCTTTTAAAAGTTCGGGGAATGGCGGCTGGAGGTTGTGAACTTCGATGTCCATTCCCAGCGGCAGAGGTGGAAGCTGGGGCAGATCGTTTTCCAAATCCTTGAGTCCGCTAGCGGTTTGTATTTCCACCATTTTCGGCATTTGCGGTACTTTGGCGGTTTCCAAACTGCCGATCATTTTTGCCAGAGCGAATTCTAGCTGAGAACCCGGATCGATCGCCACCCAACCCTGGTCAGTCATTTGCCGAACCTCGAAGTGGAGGTGAGGCCCTGTAGACATTCCCGTACTGCCGACGCGGCCGATAGTCTCTCCCTGTTTCACCCACTCTCCCGGTTTCACAAACAGTTCCGAAAGGTGGCCGTAGAGAGTTTCCTGAGACTTTTTGCTGTGGTTGAGAACCACTGTCAAACCGTAGCCGCCCAACCAATCGGCGATCGCCACTTGACCCGCATAGGCCGCCAGTACGGGCGTTCCCATCGGGGCTCCCAAGTCAGTTCCGGTGTGAAACCTGCCGTAGCCCATAACCGGATGAGTCCGCCACCCAAAGGGCGAAGTAATTGCCGAAGCAATAGATAGCGGAAACAGCAAGCTGGTGTTGCCATTTCCGGGGAGGCCTGCGGGACGCGGCGTGAGATTGTAGTAAGCAAAACCGGTATTGCTGCCGCTGCTGACACTAACGGCACCGACTTGAATCGGCCCGAGTCCCATGCTGGGCGCTGGAGGGCCGCCGCCGTAAGATGCAGATCCGGCATAATACCCAGCGTCTGCGGAGTATCCAGGGTTAGCCGAGTAGCCGATGTTAGCAGAGTATCCAGTGTCTGCGGAATATCCTGCGTCTGCGGAGTATCCAGGGTTAGCCGAGTAGCGCGGGGGTGCGTAAGCAGATTCCGGCGGGTTGGAACTCCCCCAAACCTGGCTGCCTATTTGTTGAACGGCTTGACCGATTTTACTGACAGGATTTCCGCTACTATTTCCTGCCACAGTTTCCCGAACATCGCCCGGAAGGCTTTCTGGCAGATTTCGAGGAGGAGGGGCTGCAATATAGCCGTTGCCTGCGCTCGGAGTTTCCCTGCTGTAGCTTGGTTCTCCTGCATCTGCCGTCACCGGCTCGGAAACAGGAGGAGGCGCGCACAAATCGCCACCTCCTTCGCAGCCAGTCGATCGTTCTGCAAACTCTATTCTGGTTGGAGCTTCGTACTCGTTGGTAGCACCAACACTGTAGTCTGTTTGGTCGATTTCAGCGTGGGCTGGGTTAACTGGCGCTTCAAAAGGCGGCTCCTGGGCCGTCGCTTCTGGCAGGGGAATCAGCGCGGGTTCTGGCAGATAATATTGGGTGGGAGGTGGTTCGCTGGCGTACTCCGGCTCACTGGGCGGTGCGGCATCGAAAGGCTCGGACGGCGGAACTTCTGCCTGCGGTTCAGGGTATGGTTCGGGCGACCCTTGGCTGTATTCGGGTTCCGGGGGCGGGAGAGGAGCTTCAAATAATGGCTGGAGGTCTGCTGCGCCGGGGACGGCTTGTTCTGCTAGCGGAGTTTCGGCTTGAGCCCAAACTAGGCCTTTGCTGAGCAGTCCCAGACTGGCAAGGCAACCCAGTCCCACCAGCAGTGAGCGATCGGACAAAAGGCGCGATCGAGTTCGGGTGCCTGTAGGGTTCTTTTTTTGCTGTTTGGTGTTCAAAGGGGCTGTTATTTGCTTGTCTGGAACTGGTTTCACGATTTTTTTTCCCAACTCAACAGGGGGCACAAGGATCTCGAAGTCAGGATCGAATGTATGGCAATCCTTGTCTTTATATACAGGCCTAACTGATTTTACCGGGCTTGAGGCAATTTTTTTTGCACATAGAACAAGCTCAAATGCCTTACGCATTCACTCGCGATCGATATCCGGTTTTTTTGATCCCGATGGCACTTGCCTAGAAGTCTGTGACGGCCACACTGATGATAGCGCTTTGGCGTTCGTCTATGTTAATTAGTTGCCTATATTTCTGGGGTTTTGCAAAATTTGTGCGCTGTCGGTCGTCCTCAAACCGCAGACCGAGCGCGATTTTTTCCTAAAAGCTAGCCCGGCTTTTAAACTTCGCGGACAAAATTTTTGATTGTTTAGAATACAAGCTAAATGATGCGCTTGGGTAAGGATAGGTTTCATGACTGTAGCTGGCGATCGCTTGACAAATTTTCCTGAGTCTGAATGTGCCGGAGGACCTGACGGTATCAGTTGGGACTGGCAGAGTTCTGAAGGCTTGCCTTATCTGACTTGCAGCTTGCTTTCTCGCTGGTCTCACGGCTTTTTTACGCGCGATTTCTCGCCCCTGGGGCCGATCGATCTGACGGCAGTTCTCGAACCGGGAGCTAAAGTTTACCGACTCCAACAGGTACACGGCAATGCGGTAATCAAAACGAGTGATTTGTCCCCGGTTGTGGCTCCGGCCCCGGAAACCGCTGCCCCAAGCTATGCTGAGGCTGATGGCTTGGTTGCCGATCGAGAATTGGAGGCGCTCTGGGTTTGCTCGGCTGACTGCGTGCCGGTGCTGATTGCTGACGATCGCACGGGACTCGTTGCTGCAGTTCACGCGGGTTGGCGCGGGACTGCTGCTAAGATATTACCAGAGGCGATCGCTCAACTTGTGGCACAAGGCAGTCAACTAGAAAATCTGAAGATTGCTATGGGGCCGGCGATCGCTGGAGAGGTTTACCAGGTATCTGTGGAAGTAGCAGCGGAACTGGGAGCCACCATTGCTCCTAAGAGTGCCGTTAGTGCGACAGCCGACGGCATTCTAGAGTTTTTGCACCAACTCCCGGAAACGCCTGTATTAGCGGATCCAGAACCGGGAAAAGTACGCTTGGATGTTCGCCTCTGCAATGCTCTGCAATTGCAGCAGTTGGGAATCGATCTTTCTCAAGTGGCGATCGCTCCTTTCTGTACTTATTCTGACTCGGCTCGCTTTTTTTCCTACCGCCGCGATCGACTTAAAAAAGTCCAGTGGTCGGGAATTGTGAGTGCCTGCGGGAAAAGTCCCTTCTGAGGGCATTTGGCAGAAGGTAAAATTTTAGACGGCCAAGATAAAAATAAAAATCTTTGGATTCATTATTTTTTATTTACGAATGCCAAATGCCTTCTAGTTTCTATTTTCGTAAGGTTTGCTGGTTCCTGTTTTAAACCACCAAAAACTAGCAGCAAAACTTTTGGGAAAGCGGCCCAAGCCCCCGCCCCGCTTTCCTCTCTTGTTAAGATTGCTCTATAACGAGAGTCTTCAGCGGGTTATTACCATGAGTGAGCCAACTCCCTATCAACTGCTTGAAGTCGATGAAGATGCTTCCTTTGATGAAGTGCAAGAGGCCCGCACGCGCCTAGGTGAGCAGTACAGCGGTGACAAGAAACGTTTGGAATTGATCGAAGCAGCTTACGACGCGATCCTCATGGATCGCCTGCGGCAGCGACAGGAAGGTAAAATTAAAGTACCCGAACGCATCCGCTTTCCCGAACGGCTGACTCCGCCACCTCCAAGCTTTACTCCCTCTCCTCCTAGTGGCAGCCCAGCTTGGTTGCAGCGGCTAATCGATACTCCTAGTAAATCGGACATTTTGTGGCCGGCTGGGGTATATGTGGGGTTAGGCGGACTGAGTATTTATCCGGCGGCTAATGATGGTTTACTACAGTTGACTCTGGCTCTTGGGGTCGGCTCTTGTCTTTATTTTGTTAATCGCAAGGAACAAAAATTTGGTCGGGCTGTGCTGCTGACTGTGGCTGGCTTGGTTATAGGCTTGTTGCTGGGAGGCTTTTTGGGTTCTTTGGTCAGTCCGGCATTTATAACAACAGAGAAATTTATCGCTTTGTTTACGTTTTTAATTCTGTGGCTGGTCAGCGGTTTTCTGCGATAGTCAGCAGTCATTAGTCAGCAGTTATTAGTCAGCAGTTATTAGTCAGCCGCCAACCACTAATAACTGTGGGATCAAGACCTCCGACAAATAACCTCAGCTAACAATTAATAACTAATAACTAATGACTAATGACTAATGACTAATTTTTGCGACCTAAAATAATCTCGACTGCTTCGCTCAAATTGTTGGCAATTAAATCCGGTTGGTGCATTTCTAGTTGGGTACGATCGCGAATTCCGCACAAAACACCAATTACCTTGACACCGTGCGTTTTTGCTGCGATAATATCCGCCTCCGTATCGCCAACCATCCAAGTGTCAGAAGTCGGCGGCAGTTCGGCGAGAGCTTTTGCCATCAACAGCGGCTTATCTTTGACATCCCCGGTTTTAACGTAATCGTTGGGGAGGCAATAGCGGCGGTTTTCTGGGAAAAATTGCCCTAAATTGCAGCGGTTGAAGGCTTCATCTAGTTCCCTAACGCGGCGCATGGTCATCACCGCTAAGTCTACTCCAGCGCGCTGCACCTTTTGGAGGGTTTCCAGAGCGCCGGGCGCTGGTCGATCGTAAACCATGTAGGGTAGGGTGTGGACTGTTTGACGGCGTTTCTGAGCAAAATCGCGGGCTTGATCTGCATCTAATCCTGAGAGGATGCCAATTTCGGTTTCGGGAACCCGCGCGCGCTTCATGTCCCAAAACTCGGCTTTGGGGAGTTCGCGCACTGGTTGGTCCGAACGCTTAGTCTCGGCGAGACAATACTGGTAAACTCGGTAGTAGCGATCGGACACGTCCATGATCGGGCCGTCAAAGTCGGTAATAAGTCTCAGCATTTAGCAGAGTATTTTTAAGCTTTTATACAAATTCTTCGATACTATATCACTTAAAGTAACACTTTCTTTACAAAAATTGACACAAATACCCAGGGGAGGTAAGGTCTATAGGAATGGTGCTAATTAAAGGAAACATTTGAATTAAACTGTGCTACTTCTTAACTTTAGCGGTTGTCAGCCATATCGCGGAATTTAAAATTAAAATATGCCGCACAAATAGTGCAAACCGCTACGTATTGTTCATAAATCTCAACCTCAATAGAGGATGATTGTGACTGCGCTTTCTCAAAAAAAAATTGGCAAAATTAATATTTTGCCTCATTTTTAAAATAAGCAAAAAACTGCTTGGAGAATCCAAAGTGTACTGTTTGCATAAATTAGCCAGCGGTACCAGATGGTGACATCTGCCAGTATAAAAATTTATATGAGAAATAGCAGCCAAAAAACAACTAACTTTACCTGCTAATTTTTGAGATTGATGCTCTACAATAACGAGATGCTTCCAATATTAACTGTAGAGAGCAGCCCAAGAAGTATTAATATTCTTCTTTATAAGCTGTTATCCTTACGCAGGATTGAATACCTCACAGTCGATCGAGAACTTAAGATTCAAGAAATATCTTTGAAACTGCAAGAGTTTGCCGACATTCATGAGGAAGTAGGCGAAGGAAAAGACGTGCGCGATAGTTTTCCCGAACTGATTGGAATTGAAGAAATCCTTGAAGGTATTATTGAACAACGAGAGCAAGACTTTCAGTTAAAATCAATTACCAGAGTTCTCAAAGACGGCTCTTATTTATATCTAGATTTGTACATCTTTGGTTATCATGGAGAAGCCAATGCTGACAGATTGATTATTTTATGCGAAGATGTTACCGATAGCATTGCAGCTCAGCAAAGAATGGTTCAGGCTGCCAACGAAAACAGTATTAAAGTCGATTACTTAGCTGCGGCTGGCGATTATATTGACAAAATTATTAATTCCCTAGGCGATGTTTTGTTAGTAACAGCAAAGTCGGGAAAAATTAAAAAAGTGAATCAAGCTGCACAGCAATTATTTGGATATACCGAATCGGAATTAATCGGCCAATCCATATCCATGATTACCGCGGAGGAGGAATTGTTACGCAAAGTCAGCCAGCTACCTCCTGCACTTAAAAGCGAATATTGGCCTCAAGTAAAAGTAGCTTGCAAAACGAAAATAGGTTTAAAGGTGATTGTGGCGTTTTCATGCTCTACTTTCGAGACAAGCACAGGAAGCAAGTATGGAGATAGCGAGGTTATACAAAATTTTGTTTATATCGGCAAAGATATTACCAAGCAACAGCGCATAAAAAATTGTCAAGAAGCACAGTATGCTGTTACTCATATTCTGTCAGAATCAACTTCTCTAGATAGCGCAACTCCGAGAATTTTGCAAGCTATTTGCCAAAGTTTTGGCTGGGATATTGGCGAACTTTGGACGCCCATAGAGGGGGAGAAAGAAACTAGATTTGGTGCGGAAATAAAACGCGAAAAACAGCCGCTTTTGTGCCTGCCACTTTGCTGTCCGATCGAAGAAACTCCTGGTTGGCGGCGGGTGGTTGTTTGGCAGGCGGCGGAGGAAGTTAGCGAGTTTGCCGAAAACCACCAGCAGATTACTTTTGCTGCGGGTGAGGGTTTACCGGGAGCGGTTTCCAGTAGCGGTTCTCCGCAGTGGATTACTGATATTGTGGGCGATCGCAATTTCGTGCGATCGCGCTTGGCCGAGGAAGCCGGACTGCGATCGGGATTCGGTTTTCCCATTCACGCTAGGGGTCAAGTTGTAGGAGTAATGACTTTTTTTTGCCGGGAAGAACTGCCGCCGGATAAAGATTTACTTCAGATAATAGCTGTTGTAGGTTCTCAATTAGGGGAATTTGTCAAGCGCAAATATGCGGAGCAAGAATTGCAAGAAGCTCAAGCTTCAATCAGATTTTTGTACGAAGAAGAAAAACGCCAAAGTGAAGAATTAGCTCGGCAAAATTTAGCTTTAGAACAAGCAAAATTAGAATTAGAAGGAGCTAACAGGGAATTGCAGCGGCTCGCTTCTGTGGACGGATTGACTCAAATTCCCAACCGCCGCTGTTTTGACAAAAAATTAGAGTTAGAATGGCAGTGGATGGAGCGAGAACAAGAGTCGCTGTCTTTAATTTTGTGCGATATCGATTTTTTCAAACTTTACAACGATCGTTACGGGCATCAAGGAGGTGACGAATGTTTAACACAAGTGGCCCAGATTTTAGCTAGCAACGCTCAACGGGCAGGAGATTTAGCCGCCCGCTACGGCGGCGAAGAATTTGCGGTAATTTTGTCGCGAACTGATATGCAAGGAGCAATGCGGGTAGCTGAATCAATTCGCAGCGATTTGAAAGCTGCTGCAATTTTTCATGCTGCTTCCCAGGTAAGTAAGTTAATAACTCTTAGTATGGGTATCGCTACTACGGTACCTGCTGCTGGTTTATCGATCGAGGAGTTAATTGGACAGGCCGATCGAGCCCTGTATCGAGCTAAACTAGAAGGGCGCGATCGTATAGTTTGCCTAGAGTTGAAAAGAGAATTTCAGGGCCCGAAAGGAGTATTTTCTGATGATTGTGAGAGAAGCTAAAATCGCTGACGCACCTGCAATCGCACGGGTTAATCTAGATACTTGGCGGACAGCTTACCGAAAAATTGTACCCACAGATTACTTCGCGCAACTGTCCTATGAAAAAGCAGAAAGCCGCTGGCAAGAAATCCTGGCAAACGTCAAAAATACTGGGGTATTTGTCTGCGTTGCTGAGAATGACTCCGGACAAATTGTGGGTTTTGCGGCAGCTGGTGACGAGCGGACGGGCAAATATGTATATCAAGGAGAATTATTTGCCATCTATATTTTGGAGGAATATCAGCGTCAAGGAATTGGACGGCAACTCGTGAGAACAGTTGCAACAAAATTGGCAGAATTAAGTTTGAACTCGATGCTGGTTTGGGTACTAGGAGACAATTCAGCCTATAAATTTTATGAATTTTTAGGAGGTGAAAAAGTAGACGAACAGCAAACAAGTAGAGCCGGAGTTGCACTTAAAGAAATTGCCTACGGGTGGAAAGATATCGCATGGCTGATTAACAAGTCTGTATGACTTAAAAACTGGAAGTTTTGTCAATCATCTATCAAACTTCCCCTATTCATTTGTTCGCGTTCAATTGCCTCAAACAAAGCTCGAAAATTCCCCGCCCCAAAACCTCCAGCTTGCACCTGTTTGCCGTTCACTAAACTAACTCGGCGTTCAATAATCTCGAAAAAGAAAGTCGGTTCTGCAAAAATTGGCTGGGTAAAGATTTGCAGCAGCATCGCGGCGGGAGTATCTTCTTGCCAATCGGCTAAAACTTGACAAGCTGCAATTTCTTGCCAATCAGCAGGCAAATAGTTTTGCCGCTGCTGCAATTGGGAGTAGTATGTTGGAGGAACCGGCAGAAAAGGCAAACCGCACGATCGCAAATCGGCAACAACACCCACAATATTATTAGTTTGCAAAGCCATGTGCTGAATTCCCGGCCCCCGATTTGCGCTCAAAAACTCTTGAATTTGAGAATTAGCTGATGCCGGTTCATTAATCGGGAATTGCACCCCACCTTCAGTGTGTACCATAACTTGGCTCCGCAAAGCCGATTTCTCAGTCTGAATATCAAAATTTTGTTGCGGTTGAAAACCTAATATTTTTTGATACCAACTAACAGCACTTGATAAATCCCCAGATTCAACATTTAACACTACGTGGTCAATCCGGGTAAACAACTGCAGCTTATCCGAAGCCGATAGCAGTGAATGGCTGCCAATTCGCTCCACGAGCGTATGGCTTAAATCTCCCCAACCCGCGATTTTTGCCCGCTTAAAATAGCCTCCTGCATTTAGGTCTTCTTGAATCGGTTCCAGGATTTTAGCGCCTTTAGCAGCCGCTCTAGCTACCGCTAATTCAATATTGTTTACCCGAAAACCCACATCGGCAATCCCTGGAGGATGAAACTTCAACCAACTAGCAGCCGGACTAGCGGGTGTCAGGGGTGAAGATAAAACAAAACATACATTGCCACTGCTGACAACTTCAGTGTGAGTGTGGCTGTTGGCATAACCTGCTGTTGATTGAAAGCCTAACTGGCTGACAAACCAGTCGCGGGATACTTTAGCGTTTTCAACGTAAAATTGAATGCGATCGAACTCCATAATCAATAATTGAAAATGGAAACTGAAAAATGGAAAATCTGCTGATTTTCAAGGCGAAATTGCAAGGGAGAGACTGAGTAATGGATATTTTTCATACTTTTTATTGCGCGCCCACTTAATAATAACCTAAAGATTGAATCTCTTAGCTCCCTCTGAAGGCAGAAATAAGCCGGCACTTAAAAAAAAACCGTGTCTGCGATAACTTAGCTTTGAGCGCTAGACCATCGCCGATAGGACTAAGGCAAAAAAATGGTTTGACGCACTACTAATATGGGTAAGGTGCGCGAACCCCTGCACCTACATAATTAAGTGCTGTACAAGTTCTCAAACCTAAAAATATCATAATTTTTCTTTCCTTCAGCTTCCGCTGCCTTCTGCCTTAAAATCACTCCTCAATCGCTAAAAGAACAAATGACTTTCTGGCTGAATATTAATCTCCATCGGCACAGCTTGCGGGTCAGCCGAAAGAGCAAACATAATCGCATTGGCTGCAGTGTCGGTAGTCAGCATTTTTGACCTGTCTACCTTCAAACTCACATTATCCCAAAACGGAGAATCCACCCCGCCAAAATAGAATAGCGTAAACTTAATACCGTAGCGCCGCAGCTCATCTGCCATGCACTTGCTGAAACCAACTACCCCAAACTTTGAAGCGCAATAAGCCGTTCCCATCGCCATCGAATGCTTGCCCAAAATCCCGATGACATTGCAAATGTGGCCGGATTTGCGCTCTTTCATCACATTCGCCGCTGCTTGAGACGTGTAAAAACTGCCTTTTAAGTTCAAGTCAAGCATTGCATCTAAATCAGCCGGTTCTAACTTGTTCCACTGCTTGAGAATTCCGGCACCGGCGGCGTTTACGAGGGCATCAATTTGTCCGAAATTCCCCTCAGCTTTGTGCATCAGCGTCTCGACTTGCGGTAAATCGGTGATATCTGTTGGTACGCACAGTACCTCTGCTGTCGAAAGTTCGCTAGCTAAAGCGTCTAATTTACTGCTGTCTCTGGCGGCGAGCACTAGCCTCGCACCCGCATCAGCGAGTTTGCGGGCTACCGCTGAACCGATGCCGCCAGTTGCACCCACCACAACCACTACTTTGTCCTGCATATCCCTTTACATTTCTTTACGTCCCGATTGTATGATAACTCAAGTTGCTAGTAATGGGGAGGTTGATATATTTTAATTTTTAATTAATGGAGGGAAACTTGCCAGCCTTTTTCGGCTTTTTTTAGCTGGAGAGAAGCGCAGGATTGCAAAAACTTAGTAAATTTTCTACCGAGATTAAAATCTTTAATTATTTGGGTAATTTGTTTGCCGTATTGTCGGTGAAATTCGCTGCCTACATTGGAGAGAAATACAGAATTGTCAGGAGAGTTGTCTGTTAAGTCACCAACTATTTTGACAAGAGCTCTTTCCAAGTCTTCCAGAGAATTAATATCTGTCAAAGTCGCAGGTGCTATCTGGTGGTTGTTGGTAATTTCTTGGCTAAGTATGGGCGGTGGGGGAGATAATCTTACTTCAAAAAGAGTGACATAAGTTTGAGAAGTTTCTGATGGTTTGTGGAGTACAAAATCGGTAGGATATTTGAGAAAGATATCCCTGGTTTTAGTACCTAGCAAATGATTGACAACAACTTGATTGAGGACTAAGCCGTAATTTTCCCTAAATAAAGCTGAAACAGTAGAAACTTTGATCCACTGAGTTGAGGTGCGCTTTTGCTCTTTTTTGATTAATTCTTTTAGTTGAATAACTAATTGTTCTAAAGGTGTAATTTCCGGTATGGTTACAAGCGAATGGGTTTCCATTTGTCCGGTTTTGCTGTTTAAAACTATGATTTTATCTATTTGTTTGCGGACTTGAAATACTGTTAGTCCGTGGGCTTGCAGTGTATTGCTGAGGTGAGTGAGGGCGCGATCGGACGAACAGACAAAAATCTCTTTGGCTGTGGGATAATGTACGAAAATCGATGCGCCGACTGTAGCCATTTTTAAGTCGGCGCTGTCTTTGCCGGGCGGGACGTGAATTAGTTGATAGCCGCGCTGGTGAAATTCGGCATCTTTTTTGCCCATGCTGCGCCAGTTGGCAAAGGCAACTTTGATTTGGATTGGATAGTGGCAAATTCCCTCTAGGAATTTTTCGGTTTCGACGGTGAGTTGCAAGTTTTCGACATCTAGCAGCAAGATAGCAATGCCGATTGGGAGCGAATTTGTTTGATGGGTGGTGGGAGTGGGAGGCTGTGACGAAACTGAGTTTTGTGATTTAGGCGTTGCTGTTTGAGATTGGGCTAGCTGCTGAATTTTGACCGATAATTTGCTGAATTGAGGTGAATTAACGAATTCTGGAACCAACAAAATTTGTAGGTATTTTTTCGCAGTCAGCAGCAGGGAATCTGTATCGCTGGCTACTGTGAAACTTTTTGTCAATTTTCCAATCAAAACTGACTGAAAATCAGGTTTGGCCCAGGGGGTTTTCCTGTATTTTTCAGTTATCCATTCGGGATGCTGTTCCTGAATGGTAATTAGGGTTTGAGCTATATAGCGACTGATGGCGCTGAATGCGAGAGATTCTTGAGTCGCCAGCAAGGGGGTTCGATCGGGCATGGCCCTCTACAATGCGGGATGCTGTTTCAATTTATCACAATTCTAGTTTCTGGCCGGGAGTCGGACGATCGCCCGCCAAATTAAACCGGCGGCAATTAATGCCAATCCTGTCAGCCAAATTTGCCTCTCCACCCAGAAAGCCAGAAACAGACAATTCCCCAAACCCACCCAAGCCAACCACTGCGGATAAAGCCTTTCGGCGGGGGAAAGTTGCAGCGCGGCGAGGTTGGTGATAGCGTAGTAAATCAAAACGCTAAAAGCGCTAAATGACCAAGTGGTTTTGACATCGCCGACGAGGATTAAAAGTGCGATCGTAACTTCGACAACCACCACAGCCACGTAGGGAGTTGTCCCCGAAGGATTCAGCCGCGCCAAGACTCTGGGCATATCCAACCGCCGCCCCATAGCCAGCCAGATGCGCGACAGCCCTAAAATTAAGTTCAACAAAACTCCCAACATAGCGGTAATTGCGCCGACGGCTAGCAGTTGAGAAACTCCTGGAATTGGGAAACTGCGGGCGATGACTTCCAGGGGTGCAACCGTACCACCTGGTTGTACAGACAATTTATCGGCTCCTCCCGCGCCCGCCACAACTACTGCTACCCCCACGTAAAGCAGCATTGTCAGCACCAAAGTAAAAATTATAGCTTTGGGAATGGTTTCCCTCGGTTCCCGCACTTCCTCGCTCATTGTGGTGATGCGGGCGTAACCGCTATAAGCGACAAACATCAGGGCGGTGGCTTGGAGGATGGAGCCGATCGAGCTATTATTCTGTACGGTGGCCATTTCCCACCTTACCTCTGGCAAACCGACAGCAACAAACACCGCTAAGGATAAAAGTGTAACTGAGACTATGGCAGTATTGGCAATATTCGATCGCCTAATTCCCGTCAATACAATTAAAGTGAGAATGGCGAGGGCGACTACAGCTGTTAGGATCAGGTAAGTGCGATCGGCTACACCAACTGCATTTAAAAAATACCCTGCAAAACCTAAAGCCGCAGTAGCCGCAGAAGCCGTTTTCGCCAACAGAAACATCCACCCGGCAGTGAAACCCAGCCAAGGATTGAGATATTTGTAGCCATACTCATAAGTACCGCCGCTAACAGGATGATTGGCCGCTAATTGAGCGCTGCTAAGGCCATTGCAAACAGCAACTAAAGCCGCAATACCTACAGCCAAAATCACTCCCGGCCCAGCAACTTTCGCAGCAATCCCGATACTCACAAATACTCCGGTACCGAGGATTGATCCCAGGCCCATGAGAGTTGCGCCGAAAACACTTAACTCTCGCTTCAGAAGAGGTAAAGACATATAGCCACAAATCGATGTGAAGAAAGAAATTCCCCCCAATGGTTTCAGCAATTAATAACGTCCACTGGAACCTTTAGAAACTTGGCGGTTGCCCTAACTATAGCAGGCAAGATGCCTGCTCCACAAAAATATTTGTCTAGTCTGTTGTGGAACAGGCATCTTGCCTGTTCTGAAAGAGGTTCAAGATGTAAGTATTAACCGAAACGGCCTTGAATGTAATCTCTCGTACTCGAATTGCCGGCAGAAGTAAAAATCTTACTTGTCGGTCCAAATTCCACCAGCCGGCCGATGCGACTTTCATCAGTATTAAAAAATGCAGTGTAATCAGAAACACGAGCTGCCTGCTGCATATTGTGCGTCACAATCACAACAGTTAACTGCTGGCGCAGAGTCTGAAATAATTCCTCAATCTTCATCGTTGAAATCGGATCTAGAGCAGAACAAGGTTCATCCATTAGCAAAATTTTTGGCTTTACTGCCAAAGCGCGAGCAATACAAAGCCGCTGCTGCTGTCCCCCCGAAATCCCCTGAGCGGATTTCTTCAAATCGTCTTTAACTTCATTCCAAAGCGCCGCACTTTTAAGTGCAGATTCTACAATTTCATCTAATTCTGCTTTGCTTTTGCGACCAAAAATTCTCACCCCGTAAGCAATATTATCGTATATGCTCAGCGGAAAAGGATTTGGTCTTTGAAACACCATCCCAATTTGGCGGCGCAAACTATTAATGTTTACTTTTGGGCTGTAAATATCCTGTCCAAAAAACTCTACTCTTCCTTTAATTTGAACTTTTCCCTCCAATTCACCAATCCGGTTGAGAGCTTTGAGAAAGGTAGATTTGCCGCAACCTGAAGGACCAATAATCGCCGTAATTTGCGGGTGAGGGATATTCATCGATAAATTTTCTAAGACTTTATGAGTTCCGTAATAAAAGCTCAAGTCCTGAATCCGCAGTGCTGGCATTGCATTGGGGTCTATTTCCGGGGTGGCATCATCTAGGAATTGAGCTGTATAGTTTTCGGAGTTCAAATTAGCTTTAGGTTTCATTATTTGGCTGGTTATATTGTTAATATTTGACTGAGAGATGCACTTTAGTTATTGAGTTATCGGTTTTGCAAGCGTTTCCGAGTTACTGTACGGGATGCGACGCTAGCGATCAAAACCATGCCCAAAAGGACCGAGGCAGCAGTCCACGCCAATTCGTTCTGCTCCTTGTAAGGAGAGCTGGCGTAGCTATATATTAATACCGACATAGAAGGAGTCGGAGTCAGCAGTGTTTCGGGAATTTCTTTTAGTTTTGACATAGTTTCTGCACCTATCGGAGACTGCATTATCTCGCCCAATTTATCAACTAAAGGAGGCCAAAATTGACTCGACAAAGCCGTTACAATCAGCGGGGCGGTTTCACCGGCTGCCCGCGAAGCAGCTAGTAAAATACCTGTGGTAATTGTGGGAAGTGCTGAAGGTATGATAATGCGAAACATAGTTTGAAAGCGTCCGCCTCCCAAACCAGCAGAAGCGAGGCGGTAAGAAGTAGGCACTAATTTTAATGCTTGTTCTGTTGTCAGAGCAACAACTGGAAGCATGATGGTGCCGAGGGCAAAACCGCCTGCTAATGATGAAAATGCTTTGGTGGTAACGACAATTAGGGCGTAGGAAAAGACGCCAACTACGATCGAGGGAACGCTGCTGAGAATGACGGTGATAAAGCGAATACTATTAGCCATCGCTTTGTTTTCTCTACCAAACTCAGACAAAAATATTCCCGTCATTACGCCGATAGGCACGCTGATTAAGGTCGCAATTCCCACCATTAAAGCAGTGCCGAGAATCGCATTGGCAAAGCCGTTCGGCTGGTCTTCAACTCCGACGGGTGCGGGCAAAGATACTAGCACTTCCCAGCTCAAATGTGTAAGTCCTTCCCCCAATATTTTGTACAAAATAGCGAACAAAGGGAGCAGGGCTAGAGCTGTCAGAGCGAAGGCGATAAGTGTCATTCCTCGGCTGAAAAGAGTTCGGCTTAGCGACAGGGGGTTGTTAATTTCTGCATCCAGAATACCGTCTAATTTTTGGGCTTGAGTCATGGAATTTTAGATGTTAGATTTTAGATCGATTCGGCGATTTATCAAGCTTGTTCTCAGGATGTTATACTTTTCTATTTCTCCGTCTTGAGCGTGGGAAATAATACATAAAAAGGCTTGTTACTCAATTAATTTCGAGCGTGTTAATTCTTAGCTCCTTTGACGCCAATTAGCTGAACTAACAATACTGCGATCGCATTTACCAACAGAGTGATGACAAATAAAATTAGGGCTAAATACATCAAAGCGCCGATGTGCAGCGGTTCGAGAGCTTCCCGAAATTGACTTGCCAAAACCGCAGGAATTGAGTAGCTGGGAGCTAGCAGGGATTTGTTTATTTGAATCGAGTTGCCAATCACCATTGTTACGGCCATTGTTTCCCCTAAAGCGCGTCCTAATGCCAAGATTGTAGCACCTATAATTCCTGAACTAGCTGCTGGTAGTAACAGCTTAAATATTGTTTCCCAGCGGGTCGCACCAAGGGACATCGAAGCACTTCGCAAATCGACTGGAACTGACATCAATACATCGCGGCTGATGGCGGCTACGGTGGGCAGAATCATAATCGATAAAAGGATTCCAGCGGGCAGCATTCCGGGGCCTAAAGGTTCGCTGCTGAACAGGGGAAACCAACTGAAATTATCGAATAATGACTGCTGCAAAGGCAACAAAAAGGGAATCAAAACAAAGATTCCCCAAAGGCCAACTATTACGCTGGGAATAGCCGATATTAATTCAACCATGAATCCTAAGGGCGATCGCACCCAGACGGGTAAGAAGTTCTCGCTAGTAACTATAGCTACTGACAGCCCTAAAGGAAGTGCGATGATTATGCCGATCGCAGAACTAATTACAGTACCGTAAATAAACGGCAAAGCCCCAAACTGCAACTCGCCGATATCCCACTTGGGATTCCACAAGAAGGAGAGTCCAAATTTGCTAATAGCAGGCCAAGCATCTTTAAAAATTACCGCACTCATCCAAAACAACGTACCCGCTGTCGCTAGGGCAAAACCCCATACAAATAATGTAAATCCTGACTCCATCCATAAACCTTCACCAGTAGTATCTGTCAAATCTACTTCTGTGTTTATTTCTGCCGGTTGCCGAGTCTGTTTTTTCAGTTTTTTTGAAAGATTGGTCATACCGGAATTATTATTGCGTAAAAAGTGAAATATTTGCTGGGAAAACAAGTAATTTAAATGGCAGCGCACCTGGTTTGTAGGGTGCGCACAGCGCACCTTACACAGTAAATCTAGCGCACATCAACCTGATAATTTATGAGTTTTGAGTCCTGCATTGAACTCATCAACTCATAACCCCGTGCGATCGCCCAAATTAATTTCTGGCAACCACACTCTGATTAACTGTTTGAACCACCTTTTGAGCTGTAGCTGAAGGAATTGTAGTATACTCTAGCTGTTTGTTGATACCTTGACCTGTAGTCATCACCCAATTAACCATCTTTTTAATAGCCTCTGCTTTCGCAGCAGGATACTGTTTGTAGATTAACAGCCAAGTCAAGCCAACAATCGGATAACCGTCGTTAGGATTTCCTTCTACTAAACGGAAGTCTGCGGGGAATGTTTCCCCTGCTAAAGCTTTCTCTGCTTCAGCCAAACTAGGATCTACAAACCTACCAGCTTTATTTTGAAGAAATGCTGTTTGGAGATTGTTTTGCCGAGCATAAGTATCTTGAACGTAGCCGATCGCACCCGCTGTATTCTTCACCAAAGCAGCTACGCCGGGGTTTCCTTGACCGCTGACAGCGGTGTCTGGCCACTTCGGCTGAGCGGCAGCTTTGATGCTGCTGCCGATCGCCTGCAAGTGGTTAGAAAAAATAAAGGTTGTACCGCTGCTGTCTGCGCGTACAGCTACTCGAATTGGAGTATTTGGCAAATTTTTAGCTTGTCCAGAAATTCCCGCTATTTTAGCATCATTCCAGCGAGTAATCTTCCCTTCAAAGATGCCTTTCATTGCATCATTATTTAGCCTCAGATTGGTCACTCCGGGCAAGTTGTAAACAACTGCAACAGCGCCGCCAGCAGTCGGAACCGCCATGACACCGCGCTTTACTTCGGCTATTTGCGCTGCCGTCATCAGCGCGTCGCTGCCTGCGAAATCAACAGTGCCTGAAATTAATGCTTTGATACCAGCACCGCTGCCAGTTCCTTCGTAATTTACAGTAATTTGATTTGCACTTCTCATCTGAGAGAAGTAGCGATCGTAAAGAGGTTTGGGGAAAGTGGCTCCCGAACCGTTTAGTGTGACAGCAGCTACAGCAGAACTAATCAAAGTCAGCGAGAATGCTGCTACTGCTAGTACCACTATAAAACCACGTCGCCAACGTGCAGTGAAAAAATTCATACTCCTCCTCTCCTTTAATAGCAGGCTTTGCAAATCTCCTCCATAGGATAGACTGAAATCCGCCAAGAAAGGGATAGCTTATAATAAGCTTTTTTTAAATTTTGATTAATAGTAGATTAAATAACAATAGAATAAGCTTTGTTTAAATTATGGTTAAGAGTATTGCAAATAAAAATTAGTTAAAGTCAATTTGTTATCGACCGTATAAATACCAAGTCCTAGCGTAACGATAATAAGAGAAATTTATTTAGCGATCGCTCGATCGCCCCCACCCCGCACTCCATCCCCCGATCGCCGCATAATAGTAGGGACACTTAACATTTCTTTAACAACAATGGCAAGAGACTTGCGGGGATTCCTAAAACTGCTCGAAGAACGGGGACAACTGCGCCGGATTAGCGCCTTAGTCGATTCCGACCTCGAAATTGCCGAAATTTCCAATCAAATGCTGCAAAAAGGCGGCCCCGGACTGCTGTTTGAAAACGTCAAAGGGGCAGATTTCCCCGTCGCAATCAACCTGTTGGGCACGGAACAGCGCGTTTGCTGGGCGATGAACATGGAAAAGCCAGCAGAACTAGAAGAGCTCGGCAAAAAACTGGGAATGCTGCAACAGCCAAAACCGCCGAAAAAGATTTCGCAAGCGATAGAATTCGGCAAAGTGCTGTTCGACGTAGTGAAAGCCAAACCCGGCCGCGACTTTTTCCCAGCTTGTCAGCAAGTGGTAATTGAGGGAGAAGGGCTGGATTTGAACAAAATCCCGATGATTCGCCCTTATCCGGGAGATGCGGGCAAAATTATCACCCTCGGTTTGGTAATTACCAAAGATTGCGAAACGGGTACGCCGAATGTGGGGGTTTATCGGTTGCAGTTGCAGTCAAAAAACACCATGACTGTACACTGGTTATCCGTGCGGGGCGGCGCGCGGCACTTGCGGAAAGCGGCGCAGGCTGGTAAAAAATTGGAAGTTGCGATCGCCCTTGGAGTCGATCCCCTGATTATTCTCGCCGCAGCAACCCCAATTCCTGTAGATTTATCGGAATGGTTATTTGCCGGACTTTACGGCGGTTCCGGCGTGCAATTGGCGAAGTGCAAAACCGTAGATTTGGAAGTACCGGCGGACTCGGAAATTGTGTTAGAAGGAACGATTACGCCCGGTGAAGTTCTGCCCGACGGGCCCTTCGGGGATCACATGGGTTATTACGGCGGCGTGGAAGATTCGCCGCTGGTGCGGTTCCACTGCATGACGCACCGGAAAGACCCGATTTATCTGACCACATTTAGCGGGCGGCCGCCGAAAGAAGAAGCAATGATGGCGATCGCGCTTAACCGTATTTATACCCCTATTTTGCGACAGCAAGTATCGGAAATTGTTGATTTCTTCTTACCGATGGAAGCGCTTAGTTATAAAGCGGCAATTATCTCGATTGATAAAGCATATCCCGGTCAAGCGCGCCGGGCTGCTTTAGCATTTTGGAGTGCTTTACCGCAGTTTACTTACACTAAGTTTGTGATTGTTGTCGATAAAAGTATCAACATTCGCGACCCGCGTCAAGTAGTGTGGGCAATTAGTTCTAAAGTCGATCCGGTTCGGGATGTATTTATTCTGCCGAATACGCCCTTTGATACGTTAGATTTTGCCAGTGAAAAGATTGGTTTGGGAGGCAGAATGGGGATTGATGCTACTACGAAGATGCCGCCGGAAACGGATCACGAGTGGGGGGAAGTTTTGGAGTCCGATCCGGATGTGGCGGCGATGGTAGAAAGGCGTTGGGCTGAGTATGGTTTGGCTGATTTGAATTTGGGAGAAGTCGATCCTAATTTGTTTGGATATGAGATGAAGTAGGGGAATCAACCGTAAAATCTGAGATGTCGCACATCCTCGATCGACCTGTAGGTGCGGGTTTTTCCAACCCTTTGTGACACAGATAGACAATCTCAAAAACCCGCCCCCACCCAACGAAAAATCGCAATTTACCTCTTGTTAATGCGATCGAGACTCATGCACTCCGACAAAGAAACCGGGTTTTATATCGAGTCTTTGCCCTGTAACGAAGTATTCTGGAAAAAACCCGGTTTCTGGGCCCCATGCGTAAGTTTTGTAGGAAATTGGCAACAATCGCTCTAGCAGCAACAGCTACTCCGTCTCCCGAAGTCGCTTAAGCATTGCTTGCGTTGTTGGATGCTGGGACAGTTGTGAATCTTGACCCGTTGATATCGCCTTCTGGAGACAAGCAATGAAATTTCTCCTAGCAGTTTGGGTGTTGGGATGATTTTCTCCCAATCGGTTCCAAAAAATTTCTAATGCTCTGAGGTAAAGCGGTTCCGCCTCCGCGTAGCGTCCCGTTGACTCGTCGTACAGCCGTGCCAGATTGTTCAAACTCTCAGCCGTATGGGGATGGTCGGCTCCGAGCTGTTGCTCCCTGATTGAGAGCGATCGCACATACAAGGGTTCCGCCTCCGCGTAGCATCCCATTGACTCGTCGTACAGCGCTGCCAGATTGTTCAAACTCTGAGCCGTATGGGGATGGTCGGCTCCGAGCTGTTGCTCGCAGATTGAAAGCGATCGCACATACAAGGGTTCCGCCTCCGCGTAGCGTCCCATTGACTTATACAGCACTGCCAGATTGTTCAAACTCATTGCCGTATCGGGATGGTCGGCTCCGAGCTGTTGCTCCCTGATTGAGAGCGATCGCGCGGACAAAGGTTCCGCCTCCGCGTAGCGTCGCATTGACTGGTACAGCCCTGCCAGATTGTTCAAACTACTTGCGGTATCGGGATGGTCGGCTCCGAGCTGTTGCTCCCTGATTGAGAGCGATCGCACAAACAAAGGTTCCGCCTCCGCGTAGCGTCCCGTTGACTTGTACAGCTCTGCCAGATTGTTCAAACTCATTGCCGTAGAGGGATGGTCGGCTCCGAGCTGTTGCTCAATGATTAAGAGCGATCGCACGAACAAGGGTTCCGCCTCCGCGTAGCGTCCCGTCAACTCGTACAGCCCTGCCAGATTGTTCAAACTCATTGCCGTAGAGGGATGGTCGGCTCCGCAGCGTTGCTCAGTCATCTGGAGGCAAGCTGTCAACCGCTTCTCCGCTTCTGCCCACAAACTCTGTCCCTGAGCAACCCGCGCTAAGCCTGTGGAAGACCACGTAGCATCAGTGCTATTTTCCAGCAAATGCGACCATTGCTCCGCCACCACCTCCAAATGGGGCAGCGCCTCCTTCACCCGTTCCTGCACCTCCAGCGTCACAGTCTGCGGAATCGTCTTCGCCACCGCTGTCAGCACCACCGAAAAGCTTCTCCGCAAATTCTCAGCATCAGCGCGTCCCGGCAATTTTGCCGCAAAAAATTCCCGAATCAAAGCATGAAGTTGATACTGCTTTTGCTCCACCCGCCCCAGCAAACTCAATTCCACTAAACGCCGCCGACTCTGGCTCAAAACCCGATCGTCCAGTAGCAAATACCACTGCTGGGGTGCTTGCACCTTTCCCCACACCACCAACAATTTCTTCAGCCAGTTTTGCTTTGGCGCTTCTACTCTACAAACTACGACCACTGACTCGACCAACTGCCAAGGCATGGGAGCCAAAGCAAACACACTCAGCAATACCGCCAACTGCTGTTCGGCAGCATTTAACTGCACCCAACTTAACTCAAAAGCCGCCGCTACAGGAGTCAGCACCTCATCCTGCAACAGCTTTTGCTGCAACTGTGTCAATAACTCTGCTACCGACACATCTGGCTCTACCTTGAGAAAGGTTGCCACCAGTTCAATCCCCAAGGGCAAATACTCCAACCAAGCACACAATTTCTCAGCAACAATCTGTTCCTGAACAATGCGAGTCTCTGCCTGACTAACTTCATACAGTAACTTAAAAGCATCCAAGGGTCTGAGCTTCTTTAAATCCAATCGCTGCAAGGTTTTTTCTTCCAGTCGCTCTCGCGCAGTCAGCAACACCTTAAAGCGGGGA
Organism: Microcoleus sp. Pol12B3; assembly: GCF_036701355.1. Taxonomy (NCBI): domain Bacteria; kingdom Bacillati; phylum Cyanobacteriota; class Cyanophyceae; order Oscillatoriales; family Microcoleaceae; genus Microcoleus; species Microcoleus sp. Pol12B3. Next base: position 4,444 of record NZ_JAUBQS010000043.1, on the reverse strand, counting down.
TTTCTAGGCAGCAACCGCTGCACCGCCCGGTAATCGTTGACATCATCCAATACCAGCAGAGCATTGCCAGAGGTTTTTTTTGCCCACTCTTCGTAGCAAAATTGCAACCGTTCCTCCAGATTGTCGAGAGTATCCGGCGGCTGAATTCCCATTCGCAGCGCTTTCTGCAACACCTGCGGCGCTAAATCTATTTCCCGCACAAACAGCCACCAAATCCCTGCTGGATAGGTGTTGTGTTCGCGGTGAAATGTTGCATACTGCCATGCCAATTCTGTCTTGCCGATGCCGCCCATTCCCGACGCAGCGGCGATCGCAACGCGGCTCCCATCCTGCAACAATCCGTGCAATTGCTGCATCTCCTCATCCCGTCCGACAAAGTTTTTTGAACCGAGTTCGGAGGGAATATCGTATAGTTGGTAAAAACTTGTGAAACCTGGATTAAGTGTTTTTCTCTCCAGGTCTAGGGCTTTTTTGCTAATACCTTAATCAATTTCCGAAACGTTTTCCGAAACGTTGGGCAATGCTGCTGGAAAAAATTCTCTGTATCCAATTCTGCCTCGTAGGAAATTCCCACAAACGGCGGAATGCTTGAGATTACGACTTTAAGTTTCGCCGCCGCTGTCGCTCCCGGTTGGTTTACCTTGTCCCGAATCTCCTGCAAAATCTGAAGCCCTTCATCTGAATACTGTCCCTGCACTTCAATTTGTCCAACTTCTTCGACAATCTCGGCAACAATAATCTCAGCCTCATGTTCGGGAATTTCCACCGTTTGCGTTTGCTGAGCGACAACCTGCCAATCCTCCTCTTCCTGCTCCCTAATCTCCTTGCGTAGCTGTCGGATTTGCTGTTTAATTCGGATCTTTTCTTCTTGCGGTGCTAAATTTAGAGCCTTCTGCTTGCCCACTAATTGCTCTTGCAGCAATTCAAAGTTTTCTTCTATGTCAGACAGACGATTAATTGGCATTGATATAACTCCGGCAGACTGAACAACTCCTGACTTTAGTCTACAGCCGGAAAATTCCAATATACGCAAGTATCGTGTAAAAAGTGCTAACGCAAGAGCCCTCGTTTACGCACAATCAGTTTACTGTTCCAAAATCTCGACTAAATCTTCGATCGCAATATCGAAGGCACGAGCCATCTTGTCCAAAGCTGTGTAGTCAACAGTTGCCATACCTGGAGAACTGGCATAGGTGGCGATCGTAGTGTATGGAATACCCGTTCTGTTGGAGACTTCCCTAAGAGTCCAACCCTTCTCTTGAGCAAGTTCTCGAACTCGCAGTCTAATTCGTCCCATTCCGCCCTTGACAATTACGACTACTCGTAATTTAATGAATATACAATTAATAGCGATCGCCCTCGGACCTGAGAAATCTAGAGCGATCGCCTTTCATTCACCACCCACAAAAGTGGGAAGGATTTTCCTATGATACCAAAACAATCGACATATCGCGATCGACTTCAACCTTGGCATCTAATTCGCCACCTCCCCAACTGTCAGCGGTTAACAGTCGCCCGTTTCGTCCGCCGCCCCGATGCCGAATCTTACCTAAATGCACTGCGCCGCTTAATGCCCGCAGTCCCGCATACAATTGTTTTCGTAAATGCGGTGTCTGTCTTAGATGAAAATAGCGTTCCAATTGAAACACAATTGCCGATAGAAGTTTAACCGTTAACAAGTGCGATCGCCCTTCCACAAATAGGAATTATTCTATTTGGCAGGAAGTGCGATCGACCCTAATTTCCCCAAAAAAATGTTGCTAAACTATAAATAGACTTGAGTCAAGGAGTCACATCAATGCCATCTCCCTTTCCTGGTATGGACCCGTATTTAGAGCATCCCGAACTCTGGCCCGCCCTACACCACTGGCTAATTATTGAAATTGCCAGGTTTTTATCTCCCCAACTGCGTCCTAAGTATTTAGTGTCGGTGGAAGTGAGAATGTATGAAACTGCTGATGAAGATTTATCAATTGGCATTCCCGATGTAAACATAATACAGTCGCAAATAGCAACAGAAACACCAGCATCAAACCTAGCAGTTGCAGCACCGCCCACACAACCAATAACAGTAACTCTTCCCCTGCCCTACCAGGTTCGGGAAGGCTATTTAGAAATTAGAGAAAGGGCAACCAAAGAATTAATAACAGTTATTGAAATCCTATCGCCTACTAATAAGCGCAGAGGCAAAGGGCGACAAATGTACGAAGAAAAGCGAGAAGAAATTTTATTCAGTCGCACTCATTTAATTGAAATAGATTTATTGCGGCGCGGTCAAAAAATGCCAGTTATTGGCAATGACATTGAAAGCCACTATAGCGTTTTGGTGTGTCGGGGAAATCGCCGTCCCAGAGCAGATTTGTATGCTTTTAACCTGCAAAACCCGCTGCCTGCCTTTCCTTTACCGCTGCGATCGGGCGATACCGAACCTATAATCAATTTGCAGGAATTATTCACTCAAATTTACGACATAGCAAGTTACGACCTGAAGATAGATTATCGCAACTGGGAAGTCATACCACCGCTGTCAGAAACCGATACAATTTGGGCAGATGCTTGGTTGCGCGATCGGGGATTGCGAGATTAATTTGGGCTGGAGCCAAAATCTGGTTAAATACCCTATTTATTTCTTAGTCTGCGGAGGCAGAGTTCGTTTGACTTGCAGAGCGGTTTCCCTCGCAGAATGACTTAATTCTCAAATTGCTTGACAGCTAAACATCTTGGCTTTGCATCAACCGCTGCTTCAAACGCGCCGGATCTCCCCGATCGACCACCTCGCCCTTTTCCAACAAAAAAGCCCCATCACAATAATTCAACTCATCCAAACGGTGAGTCACCCACAAAGCTGTAATCCCGCGATTTTTCACCAACCGCTGCACCGCCGCCACCAAATCCAACTGAGAATCAGGATCTAACAAAGCCGTCGGTTCATCCAACAGCAAAATTTCGCAGTGACGGGCGATCGCCCCAGCCAGGGCAATTCGCTGCTTCTGGCCCCCACTCAAAGCATAAATCGGCCGCCGCTGCAAATCCAGCAAATTCACAGCCTCCAAAGCCTCCGCCACCCTCTCCCGCACCTGAACGTTAGAAAGCTTTTCCTCCACCAAACCAAAAGCTACATCCGCACCAACCGTCGGCATCACCAATTGGTGATCCGGGTTTTGGAACACAAAACCCACCCGCCCGCCGAGGTCAATTTCCCCCGACTGGGGGTGCAGCAGCCCAGCCATCAGCCTCAACAGCGTAGACTTGCCGCTGCCGTTAGTGCCCAAAAGCATCCAAAACTCGCCCTTCGGTACATCCAGAGAGCAACCTTGCAACACTCGATCGCCCGACGGCCAGCAAAAACCCAAATCCCGCACAGAAACGGCTGACTGGCTCATATCGGCACCAACACCCCCAGCCCTCATTCTGCTGTCATCGAGACAAAGCCAGGGGATCTGCCTGTAGATGACGCCCCCGATTTCTGAGAAACCACCACCCCAGAAATCTCGCTGCTGAGTACAGCCACCTTTTTCTCAGGATTTTTCTCGCAGGTGAGTTCCAAAATTTGCGGTTGGGAGTTGCGAATCGCCGCCAGCACCTGCTGGTAAACAGTCTCAGCGTCCTCCTCCAACTTCCGCTGCACCGACAGCGAGACGGGCGTATTCTTCACAATGATGTCAATGCTGAACATATAGTCTTAAAAACCTAAGTTTGGAGCTCTATCCTCAGTATATATATAGGACTTACCCACGGAAACCCAGTTTCTTAGAAAAATCAGAGGTTGAGGCCGATATATCTCCCAAGCCACCGGGCTTCTGACGCAAAGCGCAGAGACTCCTATATAGTAGAAGTTCCCCAATGTAGGGCAAAGACTTCGGGGACTTCGAGGCTTTCGGGGACTTCGGAGAAGTCCAAGGTCACAAGTCGGAAATTTTTTAATAAAAACTTGCTCTTGTAAAGAATTACCTCTATAATCGTCAATACGGTAAAGAAAAGTAAAGTCTGTTCATAATCCCACTCGTTTTCTGCTAAGCAGAGGCAACGGTGGAAGACTCATGACTAGATACAAATCCGTTGTAATTATATCCATTTGGAGATTTGCGTAAATGACAATCGCAGTCGGACGCGCCCAGACCGAAAGAGGCATATTTGATGTCCTCGACGACTGGCTCAAACGCGATCGCTTCGTCTTCGTAGGCTGGTCTGGCATCCTGCTATTCCCCTGCGCCTACCTAGCCATCGGTGGCTGGTTAACAGGCACCACCTTCGTCACATCCTGGTACACCCACGGTTTGGCAAGTTCCTACCTCGAAGGAGCCAACTTCCTCACCGTAGCAGTCTCCACCCCAGCCAACAGCCTCGGACACTCCCTGCTGTTCCTGTGGGGCCCCGAAGCACAGTGGGACTTCACCCGCTGGTTCCAACTCGGTGGGCTGTGGACATTCGTAGCCCTCCACGG
>NZ_JAUBQS010000042.1:54571-58250 GCF_036701355.1 Microcoleus sp. Pol12B3 | reverse complement strand
TCTATCATATAGCGCAGGGCGAAAACTTTTGGCTCTTATCATACTTTTAACCATTTACAAAACCGGGATGCTCCCGATGTAACCCGTGCCCTGTTGGACTACAAACCGCAAATCATCCACTTTTCGGGTCACGGTGCAGGGGATGAGGGCTTGGCATTGGAAGACGAAACTGGAAAGGTGCAGTACGTTGATGCAGAAGCACTTGCCGAACTTTTTAAGTTGTTCGCCAATCGAGTAGAGTGCGTTGTACTCAATGCCTGTTACTCAGAGGTGCAAGCGGAAGCCATTGTACAGCACGTTCCTTATGTAATTGGCATGAGTCGGGCGATTGGGGATAAGGCTGCTATTGAATTTGCGGTGGGTTTTTATGATGCATTAGGATCTGGGGAATCCGTAGAGTTTGCTTATCAACTGGGATGCAATTCTATTCGATTAGCTGGAATTGTAGAACACTTAACTCCCAAGTTGAAGAAAAAACACTAAGGCTAATTGCCAGGAAAACTGCTGGAGCTGCTCACTAACTTTGTGCGATCACGTAAATCGAAAAAGCTGGAAAACAGACGCATCTGGAATACCAACCCGTAGAACATCTAAGAAAATCCGTTTCTTGACAGCAGCTCGATATTTGGGTATTAATAACCCTCTTTTGTCACTTTGGGAAAACAAAAATGAGAGCCAAATTTTCAACTATAGATAGATCAAGGATTTGAGCATTTATTTTCTAACAGAATAATGGAAATTAAGATTTTTGATAAAAGTCTTAGGCTCTAAGGATTCCAGATTATTTTTTGCCTAAAGTGACAGAAGAGGGGTAATATCCTTTTTGGGAATCACCAGGTCAAAGTTCAAGCTTCCACCGCTTTAAATGCGATCAACATAGCTGCCAACTGTGCGGTATCCACCGCCCGCACAGCAGGATCGAAAGAGACATAAAGACGGCTATTGCCGCGAGTTCCCCGGTCAAAATCGCCTAATAAATCGTCAATTACCCCAGCAGCATCGGAATCTAGAGGTAATGGTCCCCCTCTTTGTCCGCGACTGGTAGCGATCGCTTGCAATTTCTTCAAAGCTTCTCGCAGGGGCGTAGCGCTGGCAATTATCAATACTTCTACCGTGCCAAATGGCTTACCAACGGTAATTTTAAACGGATCTTTTCCCGTTTCTGGGATTTGTCGCGTTTCTCCTGCTTTAATTAACGCTGCGTCTGTTGCCGCCGCCCAAGTATTAGGAAATAAAACCACCATTTCGCCTTCTGGAGTAATTACCAATAAACTCAGATAGAGGTCTGTAGTTTCTTTATTTTCAACTAAAAATTGCACGCGAGTTCCTAAAGGTAATTTGGGGATTTCTCCTTCAATTTCAACAGTATTTGGTTTAATATTAGCTGGTAATTGGGACGGATTTTTAGTATTTCCCCGAACAGTAAAGGCACTTGCCGCCACATCAATCGGTTGTCCGGATTGGGAATCTAATATTTTCATCACTGCGGAAACTTTCAACCGGGATGAATCCGCATTCAGGGTTAATTTAACTAATCTGGCTGCTAATAAAGAGCGGAATTTTGCTTTTAACCTTTCGATCGCAGCGGTAACATTTTCGTTAGCTGCACCAAAAGAAGCGGGAATTAAATCTAAACCCGGTGCATATAAACCCAAACTGCCAGTGGTGGGAAGATCGGCAACTTTTCTTTGTTGAAGTTCTCGATAATTTGCCTCAGTCATGCGACCGAGAATATATTGCACTTGGGTTTGTCCTAAAGGTATTGGTTCGATGCGAGTCAGGCGAGAAAGTGCCTGGGATGCTATTGGTTTATCTGCCCCTAAAGATTCATCCAATCCAATGCGTAACTTTAAATCGTTGGGAATTGCCCGTGCTTGTTCTTGCAAGATCGATCCGGGTTTAATCGCATTCGGTTGGGAAGTTTCGACTAGAATTCCTTGGGCAATTAATCCATTATTAGGATTGCGGGAATCTAAGCGCACAGTTCCCAAGTTGTTACCTCGATCGTCTAAAATAGAAAACAGGGCATTTTTGTTAAAGGCGGCGATCGATTGGGGCTCAATTCCTCCCAACCATAATTCGACAGATTTACCCGCTACTTTGGTAATTATTGCTTCCGCTGAGGGGAGTTGATGGTTGGTGAAATAAGCGGGTTTTCCTGCGTTATTGCTATCTTTTTTAGCTTCAAATTCTGGGATTTGTTGGCTGCTGGAAATGCGGGTGGTGCTGCGAGCTACATTTGCCAGAATGCTGCTAATCGGTTCAGCAGAGGTGGTTTGCCAAAGATATTGAGTTAAGACGTAAGTAAAAGCTCCGGCGTCAAAGCCATCAAAAGGCGTATCGGCAGCTAATTGATTTCGCGCCGCCGAAGCAATGACGACCCCTTTGGCAATTCCTATTTGACGTTCTTGTTTCAACCATTCTCTTGTTTTTCCCAGCTTAGAAAGCCATTGGTCTTGATAGCTGCGTTCGATCGGGCTAGGGTGAAATTTTGAGCTGCCTGTAATGGCGCGAATCGTCAAGTTGCCTCGTTTTCCGCCACCGGAATGACAGCTATCGAGAACTACGGCGACATTTTCGGTGGGTAAGGCAGACATCAATAAAAATAGGGTTTCCCCCATCACATCCGAGACAATTGTTTTCTCCCCATCTGGGGAACTTTCTCGATCGATTGGCACAAAGGTACTGTTTAATTGGTCAGATGCACCGCTATCCGGGTCAAAGACTCGCGAACCGTGCCCGGAAAAATGATAAACCACCACATCCCCAGGTTTGGCTTGTTTAATCAGATGTTCTTCAAAAGCTTGTAAGATGCCTGCACGGGTGGGTTTAATATTCGTTTCATCGGTGACTAAAAGAATATCGTTGGGATTAAAGCCAAAGCGGTGAATTAATAATTCTCGTTGCAAGTAGGTATCGGTTATACAACCTTTTAAGGGGCTATCGGGATAGTTGTTAATTCCCACCAACAGCGCTAGTTTCCGAGGCGTGCTTTGTGCCAAAACTTTGGCATAGCGCCAACTACGGTGTTGAATATCGAATTGGCTTAATCCCAGAGTGGTGAGGGTAGATGCAGCAAATTGAACGAATAGGCGGCGTTTCATGGCGGCATTAAGATATGTGGAATTAGTGGCGCACTATGAGCTAAAAGGCAATATTTTCTAGAAATAGCCTAACTCACGACGGAGAAATATTATGAGCCGGAGAACGCTGCTGTGGACAACTGCCCTGATCGCCACGCTGGGTATTGTAGTGGGTGTTCCTGGTGCGATGGTTGCACAAACGCCAACGCCTTCAACTGAACAGTTGGCTGAACTGGAAGAAGCTAAACACTTCAACCAACAGGTTATGCAACTTTACCAACAAGGCAAATATGCTGAGGCAATTCCCCTAGCACAACGCTCTCTGGCAATCCGGGAAAAAGCCTTGGGTTCTGGGCATCCTCTTGTCGCTGGTAGCCTCAACAACCTGGCATTACTGTACGAACAGATGGGCAACTACGCCCAAGCCGAACCCCTGTACCAACGCTCTCTAGCCATCCTGGAAAAAGCCCTGCGTTCCGAGCATCCCGATGTCGCTACTAGCCTCAACAACCTGGCAGCACTGTACCAAGATATGGGCAACTACGCCCAAGCCGAACCCCTGCACCAACGCTCTCTAGCAATTCGGGAAAAAGCAC
>NZ_JAUBQS010000042.1:51015-54471 GCF_036701355.1 Microcoleus sp. Pol12B3 | reverse complement strand
TACGCCCAAGCCGAACCCCTGCACCAACGCTCTCTAGCAATTCGGGAAAAAGCACTGGGTTCCGAGCATCCCCATGTCGCTACTAGCCTCCACAGCCTGGCAGAACTGTACCGACAGATGGGCAACTACGCCCAAGTCGAACCCCTGTACCAACGCTCTCTAGCCATCTGGGAAAAAGCACTGGGTTCCGAGCATCCCCATGTCGCTACTAGCCTCAACAACCTGGCATTACTGTACCAAGATATGGGCAACTACGCCCAAGCCGAACCCCTGCACCAACGCTCTCTAGCAATTCGGGAAAAAGCACTGGGTTCCGAGCATCCCCATGTTGCTATTAGCTTCAACAGCCTGGCATTACTGTACCAAGATATGGGCAACTACGCCCAAGCCGAACCCCTTTTCCAACGCTCTCTAGCCATCTGGGAAAAAGCACTGGGTTCCGAGCATCCTGATGTTGCTATTAGCCTCAACAACCTGGCAGAACTGTACCGACAGATGGGCAACTACGCCCAAGCCGAACCCCTGTACCAACGCTCTCTAGCAATTCGGGAAAAAGCAATGGGTTCCGAGCATCCCAGGGTCGCTACTAGCCTCAACAACCTGGCATTACTGTACCAAGATATGGGCAACTACGCCCAAGCCGAACCCCTTTTCCAACGCTCTCTAGCATTCCTGGAAAAAGCCCTGGGTTCTGAGCATCCCGATGTCGCTAATAGCCTCAACAACCTGGCAGGACTGTATCTTGCCCAAGCAGATATCCCCCGTGCAGTTGCATTTTTGACTCGTGGTGTGAATCTCCAAGAACAGCACCTCGCCGTCAACCTCACTATGGGCTCAGAATCTCAAAAAGGTGCTTACATCACCACCCTTTCTGGGACAACAGACGGAACTGTTTCTCTGCACATCCAAGACGCACCCAACAACCCAGATGCTGTACGCCTTGCCCTGACTACTGTTTTACGCCGCAAAGGTCGCATCCTGGAAGTTCTCACCGACAGCCTCATCACCCTGCGTCAAAACATCACCCCAGAAAACCAAAAGTTACTCGACCAACTTAACGCCACTCGCACTCAACTCGCTGCCCTGATTTTCAACAAACCCGAAAATCTTCCCCTAGAACAATATCGCAACCAAGTTGCCACCCTGAAAACCCAAGCCGAGAAACAGGAAGCCGAATTATCCCGCCGTTCAGCCGAATTCCGCAAGATTTCTCAACCTGTAACCATTGAAGCTGTCCAAAAACTCATTCCTCAAAATGCGGCTTTAGTCGAATTGGTGTTTTACTATCCTCGTGATGCCAAAACTAACAAATGGGGAACTCCCCGTTATGCCGCTTATATTCTCAACTCTTCTGGTGACATTCAATGGGTAGATTTAGGGGAAGCAGAACCCATCAACCAAGCGGTTGCCGAATTCCGCCAAGCCTTGCAATCTCAGTCTCCCACTATCCAAAAAATTGCCCCCACTCTTGATGAAAAACTCATGCAACCCATTCGTCAGCGTTTGGGCAATACTCGCACACTTTTAATTTCTCCCGATAGCCAACTCAACCTGATTCCTTTCGCTGCTTTAGTGGATGAAAATAACCGCTATTTAGTGGAAAACTATTCTATTACTTATCTCGGTTCAGGTCGGGACTTATTACGCTTACAAAATCCCGTTGCTAGCCGTTCTAATTCGATACTTTTAGCCAATCCAGATTATAGTAATCCCGGCAATCCATCGGTGCAAGTCGCCAGTGCCAACCGAGGGAATAATAGCCGCCGTTCTAACGACTTAGCCCAAATCAAATTCGGCCCTTTACCCGGTACGCTCAAAGAAGCAGAAGCCATTGCACCCTTGCTATCTGGACTCCAACAATTAACAGGTTCCCAAGCCACAGAAAACGCCCTCAAACAAGTTAAAAGCCCTCAAATTCTGCACATTGCTACTCACGGCTTTTTCTTAGAAGATGTGGAATTAGTCGCACCATCAACGAGTTTGAGTAGAAGTCTTTGGGTTGAGCCCGATTTTAACGTTAAACCTCGTCGTCGGGTAGCAGGAAATCAAGAAAACCCGTTACTCAGGTCAGGTTTAGCACTAGCTGGTTTTAATATTCGTAAAAGTGGCAATGAAGATGGCGTGTTAACGGCGATGGAAGCCGCCGCACTGAATTTATGGGGAACTAAGTTAGTGGTGTTATCTGCTTGCGAAACGGGTGTGGGAGATGTGGCGAATGGTGAAGGAGTTTTCGGTTTGCGCCGTGCTTTTGTGATAGCGGGTGCAGAAAGTCAGGTGTTGAGTTTGTGGAAAGTAGATGATGAGGGAACGAAGGATTTAATGGTGAGTTATTATCGTCGTTTGTTGAATAATGAAGGGCGTTCTTCGGCGTTGCGTGAAATTCAGTTGGAGATGTTGCTCAGTCAAAAGTATCAACATCCTTATTATTGGGCTTCTTTTATTCCTTCGGGTGATTGGACTCCGATGGGGGCGCGGTAGTTTAGGGCAAAGTCTAGCGAACCGACACTATTTGTAAAGTAACAATTCAAAAACGAACTAACGGCGTTTTATGCTGGACATGGTTAAAAAATGTAGAATTATCAGCCAATTATGCCGGAAAAGACCATATTTTATAACAATAGCCTAACTCACGAGGGGAAACATCATGAGCCGGAGAACGCTGCTGTGGACAACTGCCCTCATCGCCACGCTGGGTATTGTAGTGGGTGTTCCTGGTGCGATGGTTGCACAAATGCCAACGCCCTCAAACGAACAGTCTGCTGAAGTGGAAGAAGCCAAACGCCTCGTTCAACAGGTTACTCAGCTTTACCAACAAGGCAAATATGCTGAGGCAATTCCCCTAGCACAACGCGCCCTTGCTATTTTTGAGGAAGCTCTTGGCTCTGAGCATCCTCTTGTTGTCGCTAGCCTCCATAGTCTGGCTAGACTGTACTCCGAGAACAGCAACTATTCCCAAGCTGAACCTCTGTATCGACGTTCTCTGGCGATTCTGGAGAAACTAGCTGGCTCAGAGCATCCTCTTGTTGCTACCAACCTCAACAATCTGGCAGCACTCTACCAAGAAATGGGAAACTATGCTCAAGCTTTACCCTTGTACCAACGTTCTCTAGATATCTCTGAGAAAGTGCATGGTTTTGAGCATCCTAATGTGGCCACCAGCCTCAACAACCTAGCAGCATTGTACCGACAGATGGGAAACTATGCTCAAGCTGAACCCTTGTACCAACGTTCTCTAGCTATTTATGAGAAAGCGCTTAGCTCAGAGCATCCTAATGTAGCCACTAGCCTTAACAACCTAGCAGCATTGTACCGACAGATGGGCAACTACGCCCAAGCTGAACCCTTGTACCAACGTTCTCTAGCTATCCGTGAAAAAACTCTTGGTTCAGAGCATTCTGGTGTAGCCAGCAGTCTCAACAACCTGGCAGAAATGTACCGACAGATGGGGAACTACGC